>NZ_JBFTLX010000014.1:0-75095 GCF_056396665.1 Cupriavidus sp. 05T313
GTCGTAGTTATGGAATTCAAGGGATTTTTTTGCACGGCGAAGCCTGTGCTGCGAAAATCTCGTGCGGCGTGAACGAAGGGACTCACCCGACCGCACACGGCAGACGGCGGAAACCGCGATACTTCGAACCTTGGTTTTTGGGCAAGAAAAGCCCGGCGTATCGGTATGAATGCCGGAGTTCGTCACTCAGGAAGAGGACGGCGAGACACGCCAGGCCCTCTCGCGAGGTGCCGGCGTGATGGCTCGGCGTGATGGCTTAGAGCTTCTTGCTCATGTAGAGCCGGAATGACCCGACAGGAAAATCCTGCAAGCGACCGAACTCCGCATAGYCGTGCCTGGCGTAGAACGGCGCGGCCTGCCATTCGAACGTATCCAGGCAGGCATTGTGCGCACCCAGTTCCCTGGCGCGCGCCTCGGCATCGATGAGCAGGCGCGAACCAAGCCCCGCGCCGCGCGCTTCCTCCGCGACCCAGAGGACGTTGATCGACAGCCACTGCATCATGACGTAGCTGTTCAGGCCGCCGACTACCTCACCCTGCCCGTTCCTGGCGACAAGCCAGACCGGCTGGCTTTCGTATTCGCCGATTGCCGCGTAGTTAAAGCGCCGCAAGCGCGCGCCAACATCCCGGGCTTCCTGTTCGGTGGCGGTACTGATCTGGACGATGGACATGAACGCGGCGGCTAACGGCTGTATTTTCCGATCACGCTCTGGCCGCCGAGCGCGTGGCCCTTTAGCGCCGACATCAGTTCCTCCCTGGTCAGCCCCGGCGGCAGCGCGGAGGGCGGAAGGTCCGTCGCAATGACGGTCAGGGTGTAATGGTGCGGCGCATCACCAATCGTGGGACAAGGCCCGCGATAGATCATCTCGCCCCTGACGTTCTTGCCTACGGTGGCGCCGTGTCCGTCGGCCTGCGCCTCGCCCTCCTTGAGCTGCCCGCGCTCGGCGGCAATGTTGTACGCAACCCAATGCGAAACGCCGAGTCCCATCGCGCCATCGGGATCCGAAAGCAGCACGGCAACCGACTTGGCGCCGGCGGGAAGATTCGACCATGACACCTGCGRCGTCACGCCCTTGCCACCGCAATCATTCGTATTGTTGCCATGCAGCACAGGGATCGTGGCGCCATCCGCAAACGACGCCGAAGACACCAGCATGCCTGCCGCATGGGCAATGCCGGCACAGGTATAAAACAGTGCGCCGGCCAGCGCCGCGAATCGTGTTMTAAGCAGTTTCATTTTTTGTCTCCGTCAATGAAATGAGTGGAATGTATGCGCAAGGCGCCGGCTAATCTGCGCGTATACCCTCTGGCATTCGCGATTGCCAGCACGGTGATTCCGGATTTACCATGGACTTGATCGTGCTCCAGGCAGTTAATGCGTCCGGACGGCGTCCGGTGATGTCATTAGATATAACGTTAAAAATATAACGATTAAAGGAGACATCCATGCAAGATTATCAAAGCCTCGTTTTTTTGTGCGCTATTGGCCTTGTATGCCTCTATGTATTGCTCGGTACACTCGCCCAATCCCGTGCGATCAAATTCGGTGCGCCGGCGATCGTCTCGGTCCTGATGCTGGCGTTCTCCGTCTCGCCTTGGCACGTGGTGGGGTAAGTCCACCCACGCGATGGGACAGGTGCCGCGGCGGCCATCCGCGTCGAGCCGCCGCGCGGAAGGCCATGCTGCGCGAACGGTCCGTTCAGTGCATTCTTGCGGGATTCGATGCCTTGCAGGCTGCGTCCGGCGCAGCCATTGCCTAGCCCGCCCTGGCGGCCCCGTCGACACGCGTGCGGGGCTCGCACCCGACTACCCGATCATTGCCCGATTGCCCGATTGCCCGGGGGCCCTCCCTTCCCAGTGACCGGATCCATCATCCGGTACACATTGTGCGATGCGGCGGCGCACAATCTTCGCGGCCGGACGTATTCGGCACAGCTTGGCTACCCCAGCCAATGCAACCCGCCCCTGTGCTGAACCATGGCGCCACTGGCAGCCACTGGCAAACGGGTTCAGCCAGGCTGGGAACTTTGGCCATTGCCGGGCGCACCGGCGTGGCCCAGAATTTCGCCAGACCCTGTCCGGACGGACGGCTGCCATTCACAAAAGAACACCAGGAGACCACCATGCGCGACTACGCCGAGGCCATCGCCGGCTTTTCCTATGAGGCATCGATCTCGGAGCGCCTCAGCGGCAAGCTCGATGCCCTCAACKCCTGCGTTGAATGCTGCGACCGCCATGCCCTGCCCGGACGCATCGCGCTGTTCTGGGAAAGCCGCGACGGCACCAGCGAGACCTACACCTTCACCCAGCTGCAAAAACTCTCCGCCCGGTTCGCCAGTTTCCTGAAGGCGCAGGGCATCGGGCCGGGCGACAGGGTGGCGGGCTTGCTGCCGCGCACGCCGGAGTTGCTTGTCACCATCCTGGGTACATGGCGCGCAGGCGCGGTCTACCAGCCACTGTTCACTGCCTTCGGGCCGAAAGCCATTGAACACCGGCTGCAGGCCTCGGGCGCCCGCCTCGTCGTCACCGATGGCGCCAATCGCGGCAAGCTGGCGGACGTGGCGAACTGCCCGGAAGTCCTCACCGTTGGTGGCGCCAAGGGCCGCGGCCTTGTGCACGGCGACTTCAGCTTCTGGGCGGAACTCGATCGCCAGCCCGCGGACTTTGAACCCGTCTTGCGCAGCGGCAGCGATCCGTTCCTGATGATGTTCACCTCCGGCACCACCGGCCCCGCCAAGCCCTTGCTGGTACCGCTCAAGGCCGTCGCCGCGTTCGCGGGCTATATGCGCGATGCGGTAGACCTGCGCCCCGAGGATGCCTTCTGGAATCTCGCCGATCCGGGCTGGGCCTATGGCTTGTATTACGCGGTGACCGGACCGCTGGCGCTGGGGCATCCCACCACCTTCTACGACGGCCCGTTCAGCATCGAGAGCACCTGCCGCATGATCGAAAAATACGGCATCACCAACCTGGCCGGCTCACCTACCGCCTATCGCCTGCTGATCGCGGCGGGGCAGGCCGTGGCCGGTCCCCTGCGCGGCAAGCTGCGCGCGGTCAGCAGCGCGGGCGAGCCGCTCAACCCGGAGGTGATCCGCTGGTTCGCCGGCGAGCTTGGCGTCACCATCCACGATCACTACGGCCAGACCGAGCTGGGCATGGTGCTGTGCAATCACCACGCGCTGCGCCACCCGGTGCATCTGGGCGCCGCCGGCTTTGCCAGCCCCGGCCATCGCGTGGTAGTGGTGGACGATGAAGCGCGCGAGCTGCCGGCTGGCCAGCCAGGCACGCTGGCGCTGGACCTGGAGCAGTCGCCGATGTGCTGGTTCGCCGGCTATCACGAAACACCGACCGGCGCATTCGTCGGCAAGTACTACCTGACCGGCGACACTGCCGAGCTGAACCCGGATGGCAGCATCAGCTTTATCGGCCGCGCCGACGATGTCATCACCACCTCCGGCTACCGGGTCGGTCCGTTCGACGTGGAGAGCGCGCTGATCGAGCATCCGGCCGTGGTCGAGACTGCGGTGATTGGCAAGCCCGATCCCGATCGCACCGAACTGATCAAGGCTTTCGTCGTGCTCGACCCGCAATACCGGCCAAGCCCGGAACTGGCCGAAGAACTGCGCCTGCATGTGCGCAACCGCCTTGCCGCGCACGCCTATCCCCGCGAGATCGAGTTCGTGGCCGAACTGCCGAAAACGCCCAGTGGCAAGGTCCAGCGCTTCATCCTGCGCAACCAGGAAGTGGCGCGGCAGCGCGAGGCGCAAGGACAGGCGTAGCGCCGCCGGCGGCAGTAACGTATGGGAGGGCGCTGCCTGGCAGCGCCCTACTTTCTTCATCACCGCTCCCCCCTCGCTTTCCTTCCCCTCCTGAACGCCTCCATGTGTGGCCGGAACCGCTTCCGGCAAGCCGCAAACACGTCCAATTCCATCGAACGAAGTCATCGACTCCTTCGCATGGATTATTGAACTACGCGGTCCATAATGCTTTCACGCACCACACACACCGATAGACGTTCCCAGGAGAACACCATGAATCGCTTTGAAGGCAAAACCGTACTGGTCACCGGCGGCAACAGTGGCATAGGCCTGGCGACCGCGCAAGCGTTCGCCGCGGAAGGGGCGCGCGTCATTGTTACCGGCCGCGATGCAGCCACGCTGGAAGCCGCCAGGCCCACGCTGGGCGCCAACGCCCTGGCCATCCAGAACGAAGCCGGCACCGTTGCCGCGGCCCGCGCGCTCGCGCAACGTCTTACCGACGAGGGCATCCGGCTCGACGCCATGTTCATCAACGCGGGCATCGCCAGGTTCGCGCCCTTGCCCGAGGTCGAGGAAGCCATGTGGGACCAGACCTTCAATACCAATGTGAAGGGTCCCTTCTTCCAGATCCAGGCGTTGACGCCCCTGTTCAACGAAGGCGCTTCCATCGTGCTCAACGGCTCGATCAACGCACATATCGGCATGCCGGCGTCGTCGGCTTATGCAGCCAGCAAGGCGGGCATCATCTCGCTGGCCAAGACCCTCTCCGCCGAACTGCTGCCGCGCGGCGTACGCGTCAACGTGATCAGCCCGGGTCCGGTCAGCACGCCGATCTACGGCAAGCTCGGCCTGGATGCCGACACGCTGGCCAACACCGCGGCCCAGATCAAGAGCCAGATTCCGCTCGGCCGCTTCGGCGACCCGAAAGAAATCGCGGCGACCGTGCTGCACCTCTCATCGGCCGAGTCGGCGTTCATCGTCGGCACCGAGATCGTGATCGACGGTGGCATGAGCCAACTGTAAGGCGGGAGCCAGCCGACCGTACCTAGCGCACAAGGAGTCTTTCCATGAGTGAAACCATTGCCTTTATCGTCCATCTGCCGGGCAAGCCGGAGCATCGCGACGAACTCGAATCCGGCCTGCTTGACGTCCTGGAGCACATGGCCAAGGAGCCGGATTTCATCAACACTTTCCTGCATCGCTCGGCCGACGATCCGGATACGCTCATCCTGTATGAGACCTGGGCCTGCAGCCGCGAGTATTTTCAAACGCATCACCTCGCGCGCCCTTACCGCAGTGCCTATGAGGCAGCGCTCCCGCGCCTGCTCAAGCGGACGCGCACGCTGGAGTTTCTCAAGCCMGTGCGCGCCTTCGAAAAGCCCGCCGCGTAAGGGCATGGAGATATCCGTTGGCTTCGGGGCGCCGGCCGCGGCGGGAACAGGGCGAAGGCTAGCCGGAAGTGGATGACTCCGTCTCCCCGCCGGCACACGCGCCACGGCGACGGCGCTGGCCGCCGCGCTCAAGCAGACGGGTCATTGCCCCGGTGGCCCAGCGCGCGCCCCGCCGCAGCCTGTAGCCCGCCAGTCCCCAATGCGTATGGACGATATGGAGGCTGACCGTAGCGCCGGTGACACCAGTGCCGCAGGACTGCTTGCCATGCTGGCCGGTGCCGAAGTTGAAATCGAAGTGGTTATCGAACGCCCACTTCACGCAGTAGTCGATCAGCAGGGCGCCGGGCGACAGCCTTGAATACGCGGCGTCGTAGGTATTCATGACCAGATCGACGCTGTTGCTCCGGATCCCAAGCAGACTGATTGCCAACGGCATGCCGTTCAGGGTCAGGACAAAAAAGCAAAAGGGCTGCGATTGCCTGCCGCCTTGCGTCATCAGCCGGATCAGGAATCTCCAGCTGTCGTCCGACAACAGCCGCGCGCTCTCTATATCGCCGTGCTCAGCCCACTGCCGCTTGTGGAGCCGCAGCCAGCCGACAAGGGACTCTGCCCGGTTGTCGCTGTGATCGAGGATCGCGACCGCGACATCACCCTGGCCCGCGATCCGGCGCCTCAGGTAATCCGGCAGCTTTTGCGTGCGCCCGAAGCGCGGGCGGCAATATGCGGGCCACTCGGCCCGCTCGCGCGGCAGAACCGCCGGGGTCGTCCCGTCCAGCCGGCAGGCAACGCGGCCACTGCTGCTTGCGCACCGGTCAAGCRGGGAGCCGCTACGGATGCGAGGCAGGTAGACCAGATCGGGTCTGGCCAAGGCAAGCATGGCTCGCCAAGTGGACGCAACCACGTCGGCCACATCCGGGCCCGGCTCCACAAGCATGTCATGGGGCGGATTGCAGTCTGGCCCCAGAGGCTGTATGAACCGCCACCACAGCTTGCGGTACATGACCAGGGGCCAGAGCGCCACGAGCCGGCCCTGCCGGCGCCCGACCACGCATTGCAGTTTGCGGCCATCGACGGTGGCGTCCAGGCTGCCGTGACAGTAGGCAAACGTCTGGAAATGCTCGCCCTTTGCCTTGTGCCACAGCGCATTCCATTCCGGCTCCAGCGCGCGAAATGCCTGGACGTCACTGATCACCTCATGCGTCACGGCGTCGGTCGTCATTTTGATTCCGTGCGACAAGAGAATAGACAGCCGCATCTTAGCGGCCGTGCCTTGCCATCGAACGTGCGCTCACCAACACAGCGCCACCGCCGTGGGCGGCGCAGGTGCGGCCTGCTGAGCCCGCCTCCTGGTCCGGGCCGAGGTCGTGATGTCACCCTGACAAGACAATGATGCCTGGCAGAGTCAAGGGCACTGTGCCGCCAAAAGCACCCCCACGAAGCGGGGGCATCCGAAAGTCGACCTTGCTGCACAGCAACAGCATGGATCCTGCTTTTGTCCGGGTATCTCCCTAGGGGCTATCCAAATAGAGGGCTCTAGAATTTGCCCTTGGATGGTGCACTGCGCAAATCAGTGATACCGCCACCCTTCCTAATCAGATATTCGACCCGGTCCGCCCGACATCACATCCCGTGCATGCCGGCCTGGCAGCCGGGCGATTCACAGGAGAACACGCATGTTCGCTTTTTCGTCCGACCAGTTCGCCGAAGCCCAGAAAGCCCATTTCGCCAACCTGTTCGCGCTGACGAATACGGCTTTCGACGGTTTCCAGAAACTGGCCGAGCTGAACCTGCAGGCAGCGAAATCGTCCCTTGCCGAAAGCCAGGGCAACATCGAGGCTGCCTTGTCCGGCGGCGACCTGAAGGACGTATTCAACGCACAGGGCAGGTTCGCGCAGCCGGCGGCAGATAAGGCACTGGCGTATGCGCGCCATGTGTACGAAATTACCTCGGGCACGCAGGCCGAACTCGCCAAGGCAGTGGAAGCGCAGTACGAACAGCACACCCGCAGCGTGCAGACCTTTGTCGACACGTTCGTGAAGAACGCGCCGGCAGGCTCGGAAGCGCTCACCGCCCTGCTGCAGCAGACGGTTGCCGCCGCCAACAACACTTACGAATCGGTGCAGAAGGCCACGAAGCAAGCCGCTGAAACGGTCAAGTCCAACTTCGAAGCATCGACCGCCGTGGCGTCCGGCGCGGCCCAGCAGGCCTCGCGCCGCACGGCCAAGCAGTAAGCATCCATGCGGCGCAGTGCGGGAGACCGCGCTGCGCCGCGGTCGGCATGGCACCGATCCCGGCAGCATGCCTGGAACCGGTGTCCCGCCCTGAGCCTGATCGCATGTGCCGGCGCTCGCCTGGTGTCGATCAGCGCGCCCGCCGTAGCTTGCCGATCGCGCAAGCGTCTTCGAAGACCGGTAGTCAGTGCAGATGCCCGCCGAACAGCCCGAGCAGGCCGATCACGATCAGGTAGATCGCCACGATGTAGTTCAGCAACCGCGGCATGACCAGGATAAGAATGCCCGCGATCAGCGAAATCAACGGGCTGGCGTTCGTGATGGCGATCATGGGGATCCCCTCCACAACGATATACGCAAAGGCATGAAACAGCGGCGCGGCTCGCCAGTGCAGGACCGCGAGCGATCCGCACTGGCAAGGCCGTCCGCAACGGGCTTATGGCTTGCGCTTACTTGCCCTTGCCTTTCATCAGGTTCTTCGCCTCTTCGATATTCTGCTCCGCGCGCTTGGTGATCACGGCCAGCGCCTCGGCTTGCGATTTCTGCGCCATCTCCGCCAGTTCGCGCATGTTATTGAACGCCGTCTGCAGACCCTGCTGCACGAATTCACCCTGCTTGGCCATCGCCTCGGCCGGATTGCCGCCGGCGGTCATTTTCTGGGCCGCGGCCTGGATCTCCTGCATGGTCTTGCTCAGTATCTCCGTCTGCTTCTGCACCAGTGCCTGCATGCCTTCGTAGGCGACCTTGTTGGCCTCCGTGATGGCGTCGATATCCTTGCGCCGCGCTTCGATCACCGAAGTCATGTCGACCCCCGGTAGCTTGTACTGCTCAAGCAACTTGCTGAAATCGGTGAACGGATTTGACGTTGTAGCCATGGTGCATCTCCTCGCTGGGGGGTAGGTGAAGCAGGAAACCGGCCGCGCCAGCCGATGGGTTTTCTATCCCAACGCCGCGCGGTAGCTCAAGTGTAGCGCGTGCCGCACGGCACTTGGAGATCATTGCGGCACCGACGCCTGCCGGGCGCCCGGCAATGCACTTGGGAACGCCGTTGCGTCCGGCACGAATCGCCCGCCACCGTTCGAATTCGGCGAACACCGCCTTCAAGACAATGAACTGGCTCCGCAGAGGTGCCGCCGATACACTCGCCCGCACTATCACTACCTGTCCCGGGGAGAGGCCATGCATCATCAGGCCGTGGCTGGCACCAAGGTGGAACGCCCCGGCCAGCTGAAGCTCGTCAAGGACATTCATTTCAACAGACCGCAGCAGGACGGACGAAGCCATGAGCCAAGCAGATACCAAACACTACGCCGGCGTGGAGATCAACGCCCTAGGCATCGCGAGCCTCACCATCCGTGAGGCGGGCTCGCTCAACATCCTGAGCACGCCGGTGATCGCCGCGCTGACCCAGGCGGTGAACGAGCTGGCCAGCCGCGACGAGATCCGCGTACTGATCGTGCAAGGCGCCGGAGAAAAAGGCTTTATCGGCGGCGCCGATATCAAGGAAATGGCGGCTCTCACCCGCGAAAGCGGCGAACGCTTTATCAGCGGCCTGCGCGGGCTTTGCGACGCGCTGCGCCACTTCCCCGTTCCGGTGATAGCGCGCATGCCGGGCTGGTGCCTCGGCGGCGGCCTGGAACTGGCACTGGCCTGCGATATCCGCATCGCCGCGGACAATGCGCGCGTCGGCATGCCAGAGGTCAAGGTGGGCATCCCCTCCGTCATCCACGCCGCGCTGATGCCCCGGCTGATCGGCAACGCACGCGCCGCATGGATGTTGCTGACCGGCGAAATCTCCGATGCCCGCGAAGCGCTGGCGTGGGGCCTGGTGAGCAAGGTCGTGCCGCTGGCGGAACTGGACGCCGAGATCGAACGCATTGCTACGCTGCTGGCTGGTTTCGGGCCTGCCGTGGTACGGCAGCAGAAGCGGCTGCTGCGCGAGTGGGAAGAGTCGTCACTGGACGTGTCCATCAATAACAGCGTGGCGGAGTTTGGCAGCGCGTTCGAAACCGGGGAACCGCAGCGCTATATGAATGCGTTTTTGCAACGCGAGCGGTAGCGCGCCGCCAGAAGCCGGGACGGGGTGAAGACTGTCCACCAGCATGAACAGTCTGTCCCGGCAGCTCCCTTTTCCACAATGTCCTTATGAGGCTACATTGACGCCGCCGCGATGACCGAGCCCTTGGGCCATCGCAAATCATAAGGAAATTCAAGCAATGAAATCTCGTGCATGGCTGGCGCTGTTGCCGCTTATCCCCGGTGCTGCGCTGGCGCAAGGCAGCATCACGCTCTACGGCGTGGTCGATGCCGGTATCGAATACCTGAGCCACGTGCCCACCGCCGGCGGCGGCAGTGCCTCCACGGTGCGGATGTCCACCGGCAATCTCTCCACCTCCCGCTTTGGCCTGCGCGGCACGGAAGATCTCGGCAGCGGCCTGAAAGGTGTGTTCGTGCTGGAAAACGGATTCGACCTGGACACGGGCAAGGTCAACCAGGGCGGCCGCCTGTTCGGCCGCCAGGCGTTCGTCGGCCTGCAGAACCCGTACGGCACGCTGACCCTCGGCCGCCATCAGACCCTGCTGTTCGACTTCTCGTCGGCGTTCGACCCGATGGTCATCTCGACGCGCTATTCATTGCTGATGCACGACAAATGGATGTCCGGCCGCGCCGACAACTCCGTCAAGTTCACGGGCACCACGGGCGGCATCTATTACGGCCTGCTCTACAGCACGGGCTATGACAGTACCGCCGGCGGAGAAATCCCCGGCGCCTCCAAAGCCGGCCGTGAATGGAGCGCAAGCCTTGGCTACGCCAATGGCCCGTTCTCGACGCGCATGGCCTACGACGAAGTACGCGGCAGCACCGCAGCCCTACAGGACAATCGCGAGCGCCGCGCGGCGGTGGGGGCAGCGTTCGCCTTCTCGCAACTCAAGGTCCTGGCAGGCTACCGCTATTACAGCGGCGACTTCACCACCAGTTCGCTGCGCACCAACCTCTACTGGGCGGGCGTGCAGTACCAGGCAACGCCGGCACTGTCGCTGACAGGCGCTGCGTACTATACGGACGTGCGCAACTCGTCGGCCGATCCCTACAGCTTTGTGCTGTCCGGCACCTACGCGCTCTCCAAGCGCACCGACCTCTACACGATCCTCGCTTATGCGAAGAACCGCGATGGCTCTGCGATGGGATTGTCCGGCTTCGGGCCGTCGCTCAACCCCAGCGCCACGACCCTCGTCAACGCCACCGAACAGGTGGGTACCGGGCAAAGCCAGCTCGGTGCGATCGTTGGCGTGCGGCATCGCTTCTGAGAATCCGCGCGCGGGCTGCGGACAGCCCGGCGCGAATCTCCCATATCGACATTGGCCCGCTTTGGCGGGCGTTTTTTAGTCTTTATCGATTGAAGCCGTCTGGCCTCCGGCCTTGCGACCCGCGCCCAACGTCTTACTTCTCCGGCATGGCCGATGAGTGATGGCTTGTAATCAGCCATTGCGCCCCATCCCAGTGATACGTATAGGTATAGCGGGCCTTAACGACGGCGCCGGTTCGGGAGAAAGTGAACGTGTAAAGCCCGGAATCGACAGCGGAATTGCACCCCAGTTCAATGCTGCGGAAGTCGATCTTTCCGGAGGGACCGTCCTGTAGGAAGTAATTGAAATAGTCCTCTCTCTCCGCGACCGTCAAGCGAGGCTTGTTGGATACCGTCGGAAGAAGAATTGAGCGTTCCGCATAGTTGGCGACCACCTTGTGGGGATCCCCTGTTTGCAGCGACCGGTTCCACCGATCGAACAACGCCGCAATCTCCTGCTCTGACGTGACCTTGCAGCTTTCCGTTCGCGATGCCTGAGCGTTGCCCGGGATACCCTGGTTCGTGGCGCATCCGGCGAGCGCAAGCGCCAGGACAGCAATGCTGGATAGTTTCATGGCAGCGTTCTCCCGAGTTGCAACCTGCAGTCGTTGCGTTGGAAGCCCGTCGTGGCGCAGGCGCCAGGCGGCAAGGTCGCGGCTGCAGCCGCGAACTCGATTCGCCTCGTGATTTCCCCGCCCTGTTAAGGCTCTGGCAGATTCTGGTGCAGTTTTCCCAGGCGAGACATCATCCAGAAGTAGGAGAGCGGCGGCGGGAACTGATAGAGCACTTGCCGGCGCGTTTGTCGAACGTGTCAGGCATTGAGCATCTCGCTGGGAAACGCCGATGCGCCTGTTCGCCAGCCGCCGCACCAATCACATGCGACGTCGAAGGAAGTGCACTACCGCACGCGTTGCCAACCGCGCGCTTGCCGCCCCACGCAACCATCGACTATGTTGAACCTCAAGGCCGACGTGGCCACTGCCATGAGGAGCGATGATGAACAGGGTCACAGGACACCTGGCCGTGCTCGTTGTCTTGGGCCTGTCCGCCTTCGATGGCGCGCAGGCATCCGACATCAACTGTAAGTCAGCGCCGGGCGCGGGATCGGTCCGCTGCGAAGACCCACACGGCAACGGGACAAGATGTACGCAGGTGACCGACAACCGCCCGCGTAACAGGCACCTGGTCTGCGATGACCCGCAGCTCTCGATGCGCTACGAGCGCATCTACGCCGAGCAGCAGAGGCTGCTGCGGACCGGCGTCACGAACGATGCCGACGTCGGCGCCTGGCGCATCGAAAGGGATGCCTGCGGCTCCGTGCGCTGTCTTGATAACCTGTTCCACCAATGGTGGCGGTGGCGGGATGCTGCCCGCATCAAGCCGGCATCGCGATCCGTCCCGCCAGGGACAACCGTTGCGGCGCCCGTCCCGCCAAAGCAAGAGCCAGCACCTGCCGCGGAAGATCGGGCGACGCCGGCTCAGTTGATTGCCATGCAAGAGAGCCCGCAACCGATCGGGCCAACACCGCCGACGGCTGCCTCCTTTCAGGCCTCGCCGACCTCGATCGCATCCGGGCAAGCTATGCCCAAGCCAGCAGGCACCGTCGGATTGCCGGGCCTGCTGACAGGCTTCGCCGCCTTCGGCATTGGCGCGGCCTGCCTGTGGAAACGCAAGCGCGATCGGCGCGCCTCGCCACAACATGAACAGCCTTGGACCCTCTCAACGTCCATGGCGATCGTCTATGGCTTGCYCATCGTGAATGCGCTGCTTCTGGCGTTCACGCTGGGGTTGAGTTAGACACCTCCCCGCTATCGGGGACGCCGCCCTCGCGCGTTCCGGGGTGTGACCAGGGAAACCGGGGCCAGGCGCTCAATGAACCTGTGTGTAGCCCTGCCGCACATGTCCAGCAACAATGCGGGCAGACCCGCCTTGCGGGGTCCATCGACGTCATGGACTTCGAACATCTCCCCAAACCACATTCCAACCAGAACGAAGTAAGGCGGCCGCATCAGACGGAAGGTTCGGTCGCTCATCGAGCTGGGCCCGAACGCGGCTGGAGCCGGTGTCAGAACACGCCAAGCGCTAGACCCGCCGCCAATCCGGCACCTAGTTCGGCACAGCGCGCAAGGTCTTCCGCGCCGATCTCCTTGCGCGCCAGAATGCGTTCCGGCGTCTGTGCATGGGTACAGATGATCAGGCCTGGCGCCACACACTTGAGGCGCCAGCCAGTGGCGATGCGTTCGACCTGACGCAGTGCGTTCTGCCCGTCGCTGCCGGCACAGATCATGGCCACGTACGGTCGGCCATTCACACGGTCAAGTGCCGCGTAGTAGCAGCGATCGAAAAAGTCTTTCATCATCCCGGACATCGCAGCCAGGTTCTCCGGCGTCGCGAACAGATAGCCATCGGCTGCCAGCACATCGTCCGGACCGGTCTCGGCCGCACGCTGCAGCTTGACTGCGACGCCAGACTGCATGCGCGCCGCATCGGCTGCCGTCTCGGCCATCTGCTGTGTTCCCCCGGTCATTGTGTGATAGATGATCAGCAGCGTCTTCATTCGCTCCCACTCGCCGTCCGTCGATACCGCACCGACTGTATCACGCCCCCGTCACAAAACCACGCCCCGAAAACCATCCGCCACGGACGAGCCATCATGCTACTCGAGCACGAAGCTCCGCACCTGCACCGCCTCCGAATCTAGCCCGATCTGGACATTGAAATCGCCTGGCTCGACGGCATACTCGAGTTTCGCGTTGAAGAACTTCAGTTTCTCTTCGTCTATGCTGAAATGCACCACGCGCTCTTCACCGGCCTTGAGCATGAGCTTGCGGAAGTCCTTCAACTCCTTCACCGGCCGTACCACGGAGGCGGCGACATCCTGGAGATACAGCTGGACAACGGTTTCCCCGTCGCGCTGCCCGGTGTTCTTCACGGTCACGCTGGCGTCGATCCGGCCATTGCGCGCCATGGTCCGGCTAGACAGCGTGAAGTCCGACACGCTGAATTCCGTATAACTCAGCCCGTAGCCGAACGGGTACAGCGGGCCGGCCGGCTCCTCGAAGTATTGAGAGGTGTAGTTCCGTGGCTTGCCTTGTACGAATGGGCGTCCGATGCGCGGATGGTTGTAATAGGTCGGAATCTGCCCGATCGAGCGCGGGAAGGAAATGGGCAGCTTGCCCGACGGGTTGTAATCGCCGAACAGCACGTCGGCGATAGCATGGCCGCCTTCGGTGCCGGCATACCAGGTCTCGAGCAATGCATCGGCGTTCTCCTTCTCCCAGTTGAGCGCCAGGGGGCGGCCGTTCATCAGTACCACCACCAGCGGCTTGCCGGTCGTCCTGAGCGCCTTGAGCAGGGTCTCCTGGCTTCCCGGCAGTGAAAGGCTCGTGCGGCTCGACGCCTCGTGCGACATGCCGCGCGACTCGCCCACGGCCACCACGATCACATCGGCGCTGCGCGCTGCCTTTACGGCCTCGGCAATCATGTCGCCCGGCGGACGCTTGTCTTGCACAATCTCGGGCTTGTCCCAATTCATCAAGTTCAGATACCCGACCACGCCGGCATCGTCGGTCACGTTCGCGCCGCGGGCATAGACCACACGGCCCTTGTCGCCGACTGCGTCGCGCATGCCATGCAGCAACGTGACCGACTGCCGGGATTTGCCGACCGCGGACCAGCTTCCCATGATGTCGATGGGCGCATCGGCCAGCGGCCCGATGACCGCGATCGTTCCGGTCTTCTTCAGGGGCAGCGTCCGGCCGCGGTTCTCGAGCAGGACCAAAGACTTGCGCGCGGCGGCGCGTGCCGCCGCCCGGTGCAGGCGGCTCTCCGCGTCGACGTCCGGCGGGTCCTGCGTTGCGACACCGATGCGCCGGTAGGGGTCCTGGAAGAGCCCCAGGTCGTACTTGGCGCCCAGCACCTCCCGCACTGCGTCGTCGACGTCACGCACGGACACTTCGCCCGATTTCACGAGCCCGGCCAAGTGTGCCAGGTAAGCCGAGTCGTGCATGCTCATATCGACGCCGGCCTGGATGGAGAGCCTGGCGGCCTCGCGCCCGTCCTTTGCCACGCCATGCAGCGTCAGCTCGTCGATTGCCCCATGGTCGCTCACCGTGATGCCCTTGAACCCCCAAGTCTTGCGCAGCAAGTCCCTCAGCAGCCACTTGTTGGACGTGGCCGGCACGCCGTTGATTGAATTCAGCGCAATCATGACCCCGCCGGCGCCAGCATCGACGCCCGCCCGGTACGGCGGCAGATAATCCTGGAGCATGCGGGTCGGGCTCATGTCGACCGTGTTGTAGTCACGCCCGCCTTCCACGGCTCCGTATAGCGCGAAGTGCTTGACAACGGCCATCACGCTGTCGGCATTGGCCAGCGATGTTCCCTGCAACCCCCTGACGCTGGCTTGGGCGCATAGCGAGACAAGATAGGGATCCTCGCCAAATCCTTCGGACGTGCGCCCCCAGCGCGGATCTCGGGAGATGTCGAGCATCGGCGCGAAGGTCATGTCAAGGCCATCCGCGCTGGCTTCAATCGCCGAGACACGTGCACTCTGCGCCACTGTCTCCATGTCCCAGCTCGATGCGAGACCCGGGCTGATCGGGAATACGGTGCGGTGCCCGTGTACCACGTCGTACGCGAAGAAGATGGGAATCTTCAGGCGGCTGTGCGTCACTGCCGCGTCCTGCATAGGCCGGTTGTCCTGTCGCCTCACCGAATTGAACGTGCCGCCTACCCGGCCCGCCGCGATCTCCTTGAGCAACTGGGGCTGCGGCATGTCATCGCCGATGCTGATGAGGCGCAGCTGGCCGACCTTCTCGTCGAGCGTCATCCGTCTCATGAGATCGGCGATGAATGCGTTCTTGTCGTCGGGGGAAGCCGACGCGGGACCGGCAAGAACCGGCAAACAGACCAGGCTGGCCGACAGGACCAGCGAAGAGAGCATTCTCATCAGATAGTTGTCCAAGTGTCCAAGGATCCAGGCGGTGCGACAGGGTAGCCGCCCCGCGATGGTGCACACCTCCCGTTCTACAGGTATGCGAAGCGAAATACGTTATCTTTCTGCATTGCATCCGCAGTTTACCGCCACTGCACCAGCGGCTTTCGCCGCACTTGCGGGACAACAGCATTCCTTAACGTGCATTTTCTGGAGAGACTTGTGGTTCCTGCCGCCATCGCCGCGTCGTTACGTACCAAGACGCAAACCGCCTTGCCAGCGCTTTTGGCCGCCTGGGCGCTGCTGTGCGGCACCCAGGCATGCGCGTTCTCCCTGGACGACGTGACCCCCCGCGCCAGGACCCTGGCCGACATGCCATATGCCGCACCGGTCAGCAACCTGCCACCCGTGTTCAGCCAGATGCAGTTTGCCGACTACATCAAGATCCAGCCCCGAAGCGACACGATGGAGTGGAAGGACGCAGGCACGCCGTTCCGCCTGGGCTTCTACCACCAGGGCATGCAGTTCAGCAGCCCGGTTCGCATCAACGAGATCGCCGGTGACGCAGTCCACGAGATCAAATACAACCCGGAGCGGTTCAATTTCGGCGACCTGAAGTTCGACAAGTCCGCGACCGGCAAGCTTGGCTATGCCGGCTTTCGGGTGCTCTACCCGATCAACCGMGCCGACAAGCTCGACGAGATCATGAGTGTGCTGGGCGCCAGCTATTTCCGGGTCGTCGGCAAGAACCAGGTGTATGGACTGTCCAGTCGTGGCCTGGCCATCGATACCGGGTTGCCCGTAGCCGAGGAGTTTCCAGCCTTCCGCGAGTTCTGGATCGCTCGGCCCGATCCGCAGGACAAGCATCTCGTGTTCTACGCCCTGCTTGACTCGCAACGCGCCACCGGCGCTTACCGCTTCGATCTCTACCCCGGTGAGGACACGATCCTCAAGGTGCAGGCGCGCATCTTTCTGCGTGGGGCCCCGGCCAAGCTCGGCGTTGCGCCGTTGACCAGCATGTTCCTGTTCGGGCCGAACCAGCAACGCGATCCGAACAACTTCCGGCCGGCCCTGCATGACTCCAACGGCCTCGCCATCCACACGGGAAATGGCGAATGGCTGTGGCGGCCGCTGAACAACCCGCGCAACCTCGCCATCAGCACCTTCCAGGTCACGAATCCAAGGGGCTTCGGGCTGCTCCAGCGCGGGCGCGAGTTCTCTGTTTATGAAGACCTGAAGGACCGCTATGACCTGCGCCCGAGCGCCTGGATCGAACCGCAGGGCGACTGGGGAAAGGGCAAGGTCGAGCTCGTGGAAATCCCCTCGCCGGACGAGACCAACGACAACATCGTCGCCTTCTGGACGCCGGACCAGTTGCCGCCCAAGGGCCAGCCGCTGCGGGCGGATTACACGATGCACTGGACCATGAATGAGCGCGCCCTGCTCAACAAGGATCTGGCCTGGGTCAAGCAGACGCTGCGCTCCGCAGGAGAAATCACGCAGGCCAACCTGATCCGCCGCCTCGATGGCAGCACCGGCCTTGTAGTCGATTTCGAAGGCCCCGTGCTCGCTGACCTTCCAGCCAGTACGCAAGTCAGCGCACAGGTCAGCGTGAGCGAGAACGCCGAACTGCTCGCCAACGTGCTGGAGCCCAATCCTGTCACCAAAGGCTGGCGGCTGAATCTGCGGATCAAAGTCAAGGATCCGCGGAAAGTGGTGGAAATGCGCGCCGCGCTGGTGTCCGGCGACAAGACGCTAAGCGAGACGTGGAGCTACCAGCTGCCGCCACATTCGGTCGGAGGACAATAAGCGGAATCGCCGCCGCGCATGAGTGCCTGCGACGAGCCGCATGCTTTGTCCACGCCGCGGTCTTCGCCATTCCGCCGAGCGCGCGCCCGACACCGGGTCAGGAGCCGGCGGCAGGCGCCGCCACCTTGCGTCCGGCCATATGGTGGAGATACGCAAGCAAGTCCTTCAGATCCGCATCGGACAGCGTTTTCTTGTCGATCGCCGACATGCGCGCGTTAGGCCACCAGCGCAGCGACTGCGGGTCACGAATCAGCCTGGCCAGCTTGTCGTCGCCCAGATACTCGACCGGGCTGTACGGCACATTCAGATCGGGGCCAAGGTGCGCATCGCCGACGCGGTTGAGGGAGTGGCACGAAAAGCAGACGCGCTGGAATGTCGCAAAGCCGCGCGCGACCGTTCCGCCGGCCGGCAGGCTGGCGGCGGGCCGGATTGCCGCAAAACGCTCAGCAGGCAAAGCGGTAATGTCGATGCGCACGATGCTGTACGTCCAGAGACTCTCATTGATCACGGAGGTGGCGCGGCCCGCCGGCACTGTCCAGATCAGGCGGAACGGCCCGATGTCCTGGCCCTTGAGCGTCGGCCATGGCGAGTCAGGATTTTCCACCGCCAGCCAGGCGCGCGGCCCGTCAACGCTATCGGCCAGCAGCAGGCGCATCGGCAGGTGGGAAATATAGCCATCGCTGGCTGCGGTCGTCGCGCTTGCATCGGCCGTCACCGGCATGCCGCGCAGCAGCGCCGCCAGGGGGATAGCCTTGAACGTCAGCCGGTGCTTCAGGTTGTCGTCGTCCACCGTTACGTCGGTCAGGCGGCGGTCATTCAGCAGCGCCTCCCGCGTCCAGTTGCGCTGTTGCGTACCGGCGGCAATGGTCAGCGTCGCCGTGTCCGCGGCGCACGCCGGGCCTGCCAGGAACGCCATTGCGCATCCAAGCGCGCCAACGGCCATTGCGATCCAGGCTTTCATGCGTTCTCTCCAGAGCGAGCGAAATTTGCACGGTATTCCTGCCGTCGACAGCGCCGGGAGCAGGATGAACAGCGGCGCGAAATGCGCACGCGCGCCCGCCGTTCGAGCGCACAGTGTATGCGAAAGAAACCGGCTTCAGATATTCCACCGCTGCGCAATCTCCGACAGCCGCTGCCGCAACGCATCGAACTCGCCGGATAGTCTCAGCGTCAACGATACATAGCCGGCCCATTGCGCGGGTATGGCTTCCGTCATGCGTTCGAGTGGCGAATCGCCGCGCGGCTCCAGGCGCGCGACGACACCGTGCGTCAGGGCGCGCGCCATGCCGATCAGCATGGCGCTGATGCGGCGCGTTTCTTCGCCGAGGCAGTCCTGGATGACAGCCCTGGATTCGTCGTCGAAGCACGGACGGGTGGCGGCCAGCACTTCCAGCAGACTGATGCTGACCCGCATGCCGTGCTGGATTGCCTCGAGCTGTTCCATCGACACGTTGATCTCCTTGGCCACGGATGGCATCAGGGATCGCAGCTGCACCAGCAGGCCGCCTTGCAGGACCATGGCGCGCTGCAGTTCGGCCTTGTCGAGGGCTGCATCCGTGGCGATGGCTGTGTGCATCCTCGCGCAGCTGCGCAGTGCCTCGGCCAGCTTGTAGCGCCACGAGTACGTGGCGTGCAGGGGCAAGGCGAAGGAAAACAGCAGCGCGATTGCGATGCCGATCAACACATTGGCCGCGCGCCACAACCCGTCGGCGACGGCGTTCTCGCCGTGGCCCGCGACGATGAAGATGGTAATGGCGGAGAGCAGCGCGATATAACCGCCCTTGCCGATTGCCTGGTACGCACAGATGGCACAGGCGATCACGATCAGCACGTAGCTGAGCAGGGGCGCGTGGAAATACGATTGCTGCAGGATGATCAACAGCCCCGCCCCCGCCCCGATCAGCGTGCCGAGCGCGCGCTCGGCGGCCTTCTTGCGGATGTTGCCATGGTGCTGCAAGCCGCCGATGACGACCAGCAGCGTAATGGATGCCCATTCGCCGTGAGGCAGGTGGATCCCCGTGGTCAGCGCGATGGACGTCAGCAGCCCGAGCGCCACCCTGGCAGCGTGAATCTGCCGGGCGTAGCGATAGCGGCGGGCCGGATCCAGCAGCGGGCGCAGCACGCGCCGCAGCACAGGAGGAAGGTGCGTGGATAGCGGGCTGGTCATTTGGGCGCGGCGGCGGGACTTGCGATGCCTTCATCCACGCGCTGCAATAGATGCGGGAAGAAGGGATTGGACGACATGCCGATCGGCGCATCCAGGCTGACGATCAGCGCCGCCCGTTCGCCGCGCGCGGCCATCGCGCCGAGCTGGACCCCGTAGTAATCGCCCGCGTCGGGCTGCGCGCCGTAGAGGCCGTCGCCCGGCGGGAACGGCAGCGCCACATGGGAGGGCGAACGGACGTCGGGCGGATCGCGCAAGCCAAGCGGCAGTGTTTGCACCGTGGCGCTGCCGCCCGGTGTGACCTGCCCGACCACGTCCAGCGTGCTCGTTCGAGGCATCGCGATACAAGTCATTACCTGCGCGGCTGAAGCGGCCGGGTTCTCTGCGTTGCCTTCCCGGAGCCGGGCGATGTCACCAGGGTTCATTGCGCTTTCTCCAGTCGAAAAAAGCACTTGATTCTATCCCTACCGGTTTGGGAAGAAACGGAAATCGGCTGCGCGCGTCCGGTCGCTCCGTCAGCGCCCGACATCCGGCGCCCGTCCGCGACCAACCGCACCAGCCGCGCGGGTGGCAGCGCAGGTGCCCGGCGCATGTCATGGATGGCGCCCATACGCAAACTCGTTCATTTCTTATTAAGAAACAGTTACCTTCATTTTTTCATAACTGTTTACATATCGTTGTCACACTACCGACGCAAACTCTCGGTGCCGCATTGGTGGATGGTCCCCGGCTCGCATCGCGACCATGACCTCCCCGGCAGCAGGGACCCTTATTCGCCCAGACAAGAAAACCGAGATTGATAGTGAAAAAAACGCTCCTCGCACTGACCGCCGCAGCCGCGGCATGCTCCGCCTCCGGTATCGCCTCCGCCCAGACTGCCTCCAGCGTGACGCTCTACGGCATTGCCGATGCCGGCATCAGCTACCAAAGCCATGTGCAGGGCCCCAACGGGGGCGGCGCACTGTATGGGGTGACATCCGGCGGCCTTTCCGGTTCGCGCTGGGGTATTCGCGGCGTGGAAGATCTCGGCAACAACCTGAAGGGCATCTTTGTACTGGAAAGCGGCTTCGACATCGACACGGGCAAGTCCGGCCAGGGCAACCGCCTGTTCGGCCGCCAGGCTTATGTCGGCCTGCAGAACGACCTTGGCGCCATCACGCTGGGCCGCCAGCAAAATGCCTTGTATGACCTGTTCGGTGCCTATGACCCGATGGCGGTCGGCAGCAGCTACTCGCTCAACTCGGTCGATACCCAGGGCTTCAACGGCCGCGCAGACAACGCCGTCAAGTACACTGGCAAGTTCGGCGGCCTGATCGCAACCGGCTTCTACAGCTTCGGCCGCGATAGCAACGTCGCCAACGGCGGCGAAGTACCGGGCAGCTTCCGGGTCGGCAAGAATTTCGGCGGTGGCGTGGCGTACGCCACCGGCCCGGTCTCGGTGGGTGTCGCCTATGACCAGTATCAGGGCAGCACCGTTGCCACGTCCGGCGCCGCGGCCAAGCGCGCCGCCATCGGCGGGTCTTATGCCTTCGGCGATGCGAAGGTGTTCGCCGGCTACCGCTGGCTGCGCGACGAACTCACCAGTGCGACCTCGGTGCGCCAGGACAACCTGTACTGGCTTGGCGCGCTGTACAAGATCACGCCCGCCTTCAGCCTGACCGGTGCGGCTTACTACACCGATGCCCGCAAGGACAGCAACGATTCGTGGATGTTCGTGCTGAATGCGGACTATGCCTTGTCCAAGCGCACCGACGCCTACCTGCTGCTCGGCTACGTGAACAACAAGGGGCAGGCCACCTACGGCGTCACCAACGCGATGAATACGCTGGCGGGCCAGAATCAGACCGGCGTCATGGCCGGCGTGCGCCACCGCTTCTGACCTCCATCGCGGCACAAGCTGGCGGGCTTGCGGGCCACGCCAGCGAACGATCATATCGACCTTGGCTTGTTCACTGAGTCGGAGGACGTTAGGCCGGCAGCGATGCCGGCCATTTTTTGGCGCCTTCGGGGTGGGGCGTCAGCCTCCGGTGAAGAGCTTGCTCGGCGCGATGTACACGCGGATACCGCCGGCCTGTGCCACATTCGGGAAAATGGTCTTCATATCGACCGACGTTCCCCCGATCGCCTCCAGGAAGGTCCAGCCGACGGTCGTGTTGCCGGCGCGGAAGGCCACCGATTCCCCGGATGCCACGTTCACGTAGTTCATGCCCGGCGTCAGCGTCACGGTGCGGGTCGTCGTGCTCACGTCCGCGGGGCTGCCGAACAGGGCGGCGATCCGGTCGGCCATTGCAACCGGTAGTGGCGCTTGCGTGGGCGCCGTGGCACCCCAGGCTGACGAGATGCCGAGGATGGAGAGTGCCAGCGCGGCGGCAAGCGTTTGCTTCTTGGTCATTATGTTTTCCTTGTGCCTGCCCTTGTTTGTTGGGGAGGTAGGAAAAGTGTAGCTACGCCGCAATCATTCTAAAAATGATATATACAACACAAATCAAGTCGCTTTTTTCATGAGTGATGGTGATGCCAGCGACGATTCCGCACGGCCGGGCGGTCCGGCCCATGCGCAAGGGAAGCGCACGCCGGCGCATTGCGCAGGGCCGGTTCCCAGGCAGTTGGCGCGCGAATCCGCGCCAACTGCCTGGAATCCGGATCCGCGCTCAGATCAGGTTGAGACGTACGTCGATATTGCCGCGCGTGGCATTCGAGTACGGGCAGACGATGTGTGCCTTGTCCACCAGCGACTGCGCGACGGCACGGTCCAGCCCCGGCAGCGCGATGTTCAGGTCCACCTCGATGCCAAAGCCCGTGGGAATGGCACCGATGCCAACCTGCCCGGTGATGGCGGTATCGGCAGGCAGCGCCACCTTGTCGCGGGCCGCGACGAACTTCAGCGCGCCGAGGAAACAGGCCGAATAGCCGGCGGCGAACAGTTGTTCCGGGTTGGTGCCCGCGCCGCCCGCGCCGCCAAGTTCGCGCGGCGTGGCCAGCTTGACGTCCAGCACGTTGTCAGACGATACCGCGCGGCCGTCACGGCCTCCGGTTGCGGTGGCGGTAGCGCGGTAGAGGACTTTTTCGATCGACATGATGGCACTCCTGATAAGTGATAAAGCCGGCTCGTCGAGCCTGCGGTTCGAGAAAGCCCGGGAGCCTTCCATATTAAATAGCTAACTATTAAATAGTACGCTATATAAATTACAATAAAAACGGGCCGCCCTCCTGCCTGGCCCGCCTGGCGCCAGTGGCTCGCATCGCCCTGGCACCGCGATCCTGATCAGCCGCCTGCTTCGGCGAACCGTTCGCGCAACTTGTCCAGTTCCGCCTTCACCGCCACGACCTGCTCCACGCTGCACGCCGAAGCGCACAGCACCGCGCGGGGCACGGCCTCGGCCGGTTCCTTGAGCGCACGACCTTCGGCGGTCAGCGAGACGATGACCTGGCGCTCATCCGCGGCGGCGCGCTCGCGCCGCACCAGTTGCTGGGCTTCCATCCGCTTGAGCAACGGCGTCAGCGTGGCCGAATCCAGGTGCAGCCGCGCGCCGATTTCCGAAACGGTCAGGCCATCGGCCTCCCACAGCACCAACATCACCAGGTATTGCGGATAGGTCAGGCCCAGCGGCGCCAGCAGCTTGCGGTACAGCTTGTTCAGCGCAAGCGACGTGGCGTACACGGAAAAGCAGAACTGCTGGTCCAGCAGCTGCGCCGACGCGGCACTGAGCGTGGCGTCAGGTGCAGCTTGCTTGGTCCGGGAGGTGCGTTTCGTGTCCATGGGCTGAAATTTATATCGCGCACGATTAAATTGCAAGCTATTTTTCTGGGCGTCGATAGGGGCTGCCGCTGCCATTCCCTTGAGATTTCCATATCCTTACACTAAAGTAAGGAATCAGGTTCCGCAGGAGAGCTCACAATGACGTCAGCAACAATCACTTCGAAAGGGCAGGTCACCATCCCTGTCGACGTGCGCAATGCGTTAGGCGTAGGTTCAGGTGACCGGATCGAATTCATCATGAATGAGCAATCCGGTCGTTATGAGGTCGTTCCAGCCATTCAATCGGTAACGGCGCTGAAAGGCATCATTGGCAGTCCGAAACGGCCGGTCTCGGTGGAGGATATGAACGCTGCCATCGCCGGGCAAGGCGCCTCGGCGCGATGATTGGCCTCGATACCAATGTACTTGTTCGTTACCTTGCGCAAGACGATGCCGTGCAGTCACCCAAAGCCAATGCCCTGATCGAGTCGCTATCGACCGAGCGGCAAGGCTACGTGACGCAAGTGGTACTGGTCGAGGTCGTCTGGGTGTTGAGCAAATGCTATGACGCGCAACGCGAAGATATCGTTCGGGTTATCGAGACGCTGCTGCGGACGAAAGAACTCGCCGTTGAAGCGTCAGAGACAGTTTGGAAAGCCCTAAGGGTGTTTGCCTCCTCGGCAGCCGACTTCGCGGACTGCTTGATAGAACGCRCCTGCCACGACGCGCAATGTGAATACACGGCCACGTTTGACGTGAAAACGGCCAGGTCAGCCGGATTGAAGCTCATCAGGTAGAGAAAGGGTCCGTCGGCGTGCCCTGGTGAAAGAACATCTGCCAGCCCTTGTCGGTAAGCTTCCAGATCGAAGTGCGAAGGGTATGCCGTTCCAGCCGGCCGTCCGGCCGCCGGCACGCCGACCGGTAGTTCAGCATGGCAACGTCTGGCGCGAGCTGCCGCAGCGAGAAGTCCYGCGCCCATATCGTGCCGGATGCGGCCTCGGGGGGCAGTTCGCTGAGCGTCTCGGCCTTGGTGTGAATGCCCCCGGACCGGYCAATCTCCAGGAAACTGTCATGCAGCAGCACGTCCAGCCGATCCCTGTCGCCGCCGGCGGCAGGCTGGTGTAGTTCGGTTTCAAGCTGCTGCAGCACTGGCAGCAGTGCCTTATCTTCATTCATACCAGGGCACTCCTCTCGTTAGCGTCTTGCTTCCCGGATCACGGCGCATCCTCATCCAGGCCAATCGCCGTCGTATCGATCCGCTCGACCTTCCCCTTCTGGCGCACTTCCGTACGCAGCACGAACGCCTCGGTCGGACAGTACCAGTCGGTGACGTTCATGATCGTCGGCTCGGTCTGGATGAGGTCGTCTCCCATCATCAATGGCCCCAGCGAGGATCGCTTCTCATAGGTGATGGGCATGCATTCGCGGCGTCCCATCGCGGTCTCGATGGATTGCGCGCGGCCGACCCGGCGCTCGCCGATGGAGACCGAGGCCGAGGGGGCCCGAATGGTGGTGACCATCTCGTCCGTTGCCAGGCTATGTATCTCCAGGTCCAGGCTGGAACTGAGGGTCTCGCCAGGCAGCACGACGCCCTCCCTGATGGCCAGGCCCGCATAGCTCAGCACGCCCTTGCCCTGGAACGAGGCCTGCCCGAACAGGCGCGTATAGCGCGCCTGCGCATTGATGGTGGCGCGCTGGCTGCTCACCGTGGCCACCGCGCCGGGCGTAGCGCCCCGGTCAAAGCTCATCCTGTGCACCTGGTCCATGACCACCGGCGGGCCCATCATGGCCGCCAGCGCCGACTTGGAATGGATCGACAGCCATGCGCTGCAGCCCTTCTCCGTGATCGAAGGATGCCGGATGGTCATGGTGATCGACATCGGCATGTCGCCACTGGCCTCCATCTGCGCGCGCGCCCCCGACTGGAACCAGGGCGCGTCGCAGATGGTGCCGGGGATGCCCTCGGGCGCTGCGCTGCCGGTTTGCCCTTGCTGAGCCATCCCTTCATCGGGAAGCCCGCATAACAGCAGTGGAAATAACACCGCGCCCAGTCTTCGGAAGGCGCGCGTCGGCCCGTAAGGGTGAGCGGTCATGTCTTGTCCCAAGCCAGAAACCTCGCGCTGGCGATCCCCCTGGATAGAGGGATTTCGGCCCGGCCGGGCCACCAGCATGCCCCGAAGGTAGCACTTGGCATCGCGGCCCACAACCGGGACAGACACCGGAACGGAAGCATCCATGCACGGCAAGAAAGTGCTTACTTCTGCCCGCCAGCGGATTGCGGCCGGGCCGGCGCCGCCACGCCCTGGCGGTCACCGAACAAGGGGTAAGGCACCCCGCGCGCAGGATCGTCGGTGGTCTGGTCTATCACGATCTCCACATCCGCCACCTCGCGCAGCGCCGCCATGAACGGCTGATGCGCGAAGCCACGTCCCACGCAGCCCTGCACCAGCAGCCAGCGCCCCCGCACTGTGAGCCACAGCGTGGAATCCTGCCAGCCCGGCATGGCGAGCGACAGCGACTGCAGGCGGCGGCGCGTGCTTTCCACGATCTCCTTCTCGTACTGGTAGGAATTGGCGAGGCGGCAGCGGCCTTCCACATAGCAGTGGTTGCCATCTTCGATCCGGTGATGGGCATCGCGCCGCCATTGCGCCTCGTCCACGCGGGGCCCGAGCGGCTCCGGGCAACCGGCGATGCGCGAAGAGATCTGGAAGAAGGGATCGCGGCCACGGTTTTCCTTGTCGTTATCGCCGCCGCGCGCGGGCCAGGCCAGCATGGCGGCGCCGGCGAGCGCAATCATGGCGATCCGCACGGAAACAAACGAACGATGGACGGGCACGGCGGACTCCGCGGTAACGGCTGCGTCTGCATAGCATAGGACCAGCCGCGGCCAGGTGAAAGTGCGGCCAAACGCGGGCGCTTCGGCCCGGTTTCCCTGCTTTTTGCGCCAGGGGAGCCTGGGCTTTCGCAGCGTGCCGCGCGAAAGCGCGTGAGCGCATCCACGTACAATCTCCGCATTCAAAAGAATAATTCAAGGAGACAGTCATGGCAGTCATCGGACCCGATGTGCGCTTGCATCCCACCGCCTACGTGCACGAATCGGCCTACCTCTATGGCAAGATCACCATCCACGAGGGCGCATCAATCTGGATCCATGTCGCCGCGCGCGCCGAGAGCAGGGAAATCGTGATCGGCGCCTACACCAATATCCAGGACTTCGCGATGCTGCATATCGGCGACCGCTCGCCAACCATCATCGGCAGCCATTGCTCCATCACGCATCACTGCACGATCCACGGATGCACGATCGGCGACAACTGCCTGATCGGCATCAACGCCACCATCATGGATGGCTGCGTAATCGGCGATAACTGCATCGTCGCCGGACATGCTTTCCTCAAGGAGGGCACCGTGATTCCGCCCAATTCCATCGTGATGGGCAGCCCCGGCAAGGTCACGCGCACGCAGAACAACTATGTGCGCAACCGGCTCAATGCGTTTTTGTATTACAAGAATGCGCTGGCCTATGCGCGGCAGGATTATCGGGCATGGGAAGGACCGGAGTTCACGGCGGAGATGATGGCGGAAATGGAGAGGCTGCAGGCAGCGCTGGAAGCTACTGGATCGTGACCGGCCGCATCGCGGGCAAGATCGGGCGGCCGGTGCTGCCGGCCAGGGGATGAAGCGGCTAGAGCAGCCCGATATCCACCGCGCGGGTATCGGGAAACACATGCGCCAGGCGCGCATCGTCCAGCCCGTAGAGGCGCCTGAACAGGCCGCCCAGCATGGCGCGGTATTCGTTGAGCACGGGCCAGTCGCGATTCTGGTTCAGCGTGCGCTGCTCTACCGCCACCTGCTCGCCGGCTATGCGCCCGCCGCGCACCGCGCCGCCGGCCACCCAGTACACGGTGCCGTGGCCATGGTCGGTGCCGCGCGTGCCGTTCTCGCGGAAGGTGCGGCCGAACTCGGAAACCACCACCACCGTGGTCTTGCTCCACACCGGGCCGATCTCATCGGCAAAGCCGGCGACGCCGCGCCCCAGGTTGTCCAGCAGGTTGGCCAGTTGCCCCTGCGCACCGCCCTGGTTCACATGCGTATCCCAGCCGCCCACGTCGATAAAGCCCAGGTTGAAGCGCTCGCGCATCAGGCTGGCCATGCGCCGCGCTTCCAGTTCGAAACCCTTGGCGCTGAGCGCGCGCCGGTTGGCCGCCTGCATTTCCTGCATGCGGCTGGCCATGTCGGGCTCGGGCTGCGCGGGCAGGTTCGCGGCCATCATGCTGTTGCGGCGTTGCATGGCCTCGGCCTCCTGCGCCACGGTCTGCCGCAGCTCGAAGCCCTCGTTGATCAGCGACTCGAAACGCGTGCCGCGGTACATCTGCGCCAGCACGCGTGTCTGGCGTTCGTCGAAGGGCGTGCGCCCGGTGCCTTTGAGCGAGACATTGGGCACACTGAGCGCACCGCTGAGCACCATCGGCAGGCCGTCGGTAAAGGCTACCGGCGCGGCGCGTCCGCCCATGGACTCGGCGAGCCGGTTGAGAAAGCCGGTGCCGCGCAGCGAGGGATCGGCGCGGCCGTTGCCCTTTCCGTTCGCAGCCAGCGGCAAACCCGCCTCGATACTGTCCTGCGTCTCGAAGTGGCTGCGCGAGGAGTCCGCCGTGCCGGCAAAGGGCACAAAGGCAAGCTGCTGCTTCTGCCACAAGGGCAGCAGGCTGTCCTTGAGCGCGGGATGCAGCGCCCACGTGTCGATGCCCCGGTCCGCGCCGCCATCGAAGGCCGCCGCCAGCGACAGCGCGGCGCGCGGATCGGCCGGGGCGCCCTGCGCAGCCGGCCTGGCGATGGCGATATTCGGACGCGACGCGTAGTAGAAATCACTGCCTGCCGGCACCAGCACATTGGTGGCATCGTAGCCGCCGCGCAGGAACACCAGCAGGAAACGCGCATCGGCCTGCTGCGGCAGCGCGTAGGCGCGCGAGGCAATGCCGGGTGCCAGCGCAGCCAGTCCCGCCAGCCCGGCGCCCTTTAGCCATTCACGTCGTTGCATGGGTCGCTCCTTGATCCAGGGCAGGGCCTCTCATTCCTGCATCCACTCGGGCGAGGAAAGCAGGATGGTGTTCCACTCCGCCTGCGAAGCTGCCTGCGTCATCGCGGTGCGCGTGGCGGGCCCGAGGGTGGGTTCGATGCTGTCGAAAAACACGCGGTTGCCGAGTTGCGGAAACCCGGTGCGCTCGGCCGGCTTGCCATCATCCTTGGAGAAAAGGCCAGCCTGCCCGGAACCGATCGCGCGGGCAATCTCGAAGCGCTTGACCATCTGCCCCGAGCTGGCCCACGCGCTTTCCGCGGCGGGGAAACCGTCCGGCGTGATGCGGCCATAAAGCGGCTCGCCCAGCTGGTTGAGCCAGGCGATGGCCGGGCGCAGGTTGGCCACCATGCGGCCGTCGTAGGCCAGCCGCAGCGACGAGGCCACGAACTGCATCGGATCCTTGAACTTGCGGTTGCCCGAGGCCAGCGTTGCGTTCAGCTCCGGCGACAGGAACAGCGTGCGCAGCACCGCCGCGATATCGCCGTCGCTCTGCACGAACGTGGCCGCCATGCGGTTGACCAGCGATGGCGGCGGCGCATCACCAACGAAATGCGCGGCGAGCTTGTAGGAGATAAAACGCGCCGTGGCGGGCTCGCGGCTGAGAATGTCCACGGCTTGCTCCACCTCGTGGAACCCGGTCGGCTCGATACGATGGCCGAGCAGCGTCTTGGGCCCGGAATCATGCCGGCCCGGATTGAACTCGAATACGCCATCGGCGCGGTAGAGCGCCTGCTTTTGCGGCGGCAGCTTCGGCGGCTGGCCGCTGGCATTGATGCCCAGTCCGGTCAGCACACGGGCCAGTTCCTGCACGTCCTGCTGCGAATAGCGCGAACCGCTTGCGCCGCCGGACACGCCCAGCGTATGCAATTCCATCAGCTCGCGCGCGTAGTTCTCGTTGATGCGGTCGACCGCGCTCTGCGCGTTGTCCAGGTACTCCAGCATGGCCGGCGCGGTCACCGTGGCCATCAGCAGGTCGCGGAACTTGCCCAGCGCACGCGGGCGTATTGCCTTGTCTTCGTAGTCGGCCAGCACCCAGCGTATCGAGCCTTTGCCGGAGTACACGCTGAAGTGATTCATCCAGAACCATGTCATCTGCTCGCGCAACTGCGCTGTGGAGTAAAGCGCGCGCAGCAGATGGCGCCGGCTGGTATCGAGCAGCACCTCGTTGCCGCCGCGGTTCAGCGCATCGCGCGCCTTTTGCTTTTCGTCATCGTCCGTGAGCGTATTGATGCGCTGCTGCTCGGCGCGCACGCTGCGCAGCCTTTGCTCGCCGCTTTGCTGTGCAATGCTCAGCGCGCCGATGGTGGCGGCGAGTTCGCCGGCATCGGTGGCGGGCGCCTTGAGCTGTTCATCGAGATAACGTTCGCGGCCCAGCTTGCGCAGCCGTTCCATGCTGGCCTGGTTGGCGCCGAAGGTGACGGTGTTGAGCCAGTGCAGGTCGGCCGGTTTCAGGGTCGCCGCGGCGCTGCCGCTGTCCGGCGCGCCGCCGCCCTGCGCGCACGCGCCCAGCAGGCCGGCGGCAGCAGCCAGCAGCAACACCGGCATCACACGTGAAAAGCTGAAGGTCATGGATAGCCTGCCTGATCTCGAACACCTGTAGGTGACACCGCTCTTACGCGAGCGGGCGGGTTTTGGTTGACGTGATCAGCCCGATTTCCATACTGGATCCGCAAGCAAAATGAAAGTTCCTGCCGGATTACCACGCAAACGGGGGGATTGCTATTCAAGCGGCCGGGGCATCGCGCGCAAGGTCAGGGCCCAGAACACCAGCGCAGCGGCGCTGATGGCGGCGCCCAGCACACACACGCCGGACCATCCGGCGCGCGCATAGACGTGGGTCGAGGCGATCGAGCCGGCGCCGCTGCCTAGCGCATAGAACAACATGTAACAGCCCACCAGCCGGCTGTGCGCTTCCGGCTGTACGCGAAACACCAGGCTCTGGTTGGTGACATGGATGGCCTGCCCGGCAAGGTCCAGCACAATGACGCCGGCCACCAGCAGCCACAGCGATTGCTGCGCGAAACCCAGCGGCAGCCAGCAGGCCAGTAGCAACACCAGCGCAGCGCCGGTCGTCGCCTGGCCCAGCCCGCGATCCGCTAGGTGGCCGGCACGCGCCGCCGCCAGCGCGCCCGCCGCCCCCACCAGCCCGAAGGCGCCGATGGCCGTATGCGACATCGAATACGGCGGCGCGCTCAGCGGAAACACCAGCGCGGTCCAGAACACGCTGAAGGCGGCGAACATCAGCATGGCGAGTACCCCGCGGATCTGCAGCGTGCGCTCGTGCGCCAGCAGCGTGAACATCGAGCCCAGCAGGCGCGCATAACTCATGCGCAACGGCGCGCCGTGCCGATGCGGCAGGCGGCGCGCCAGCACGGCGATCATCAGCAGCGCCAGCACGCCCGAGACCACATACACGGCACGCCAGCCGGCCAGGTCAGCCAGCACGCCCGCCAGGGCCCGCGCCAGCAGCAACCCGATCACCACGCCGCCCTGCGCCGCGCCTACCACGCGGCCGCGTTCGGCGGGCGCGGCCAGCGTGGCGGCGAACGCGATCAGGCCTTGCGTCATGGCCGTGCCCAGCAAGCCCACGGCGAGCATGCCGGCCAGCAAGGCAACGCGCGAGGAAGCCAGGGCCACCAGGGCCAACGCCATCGCCAGCAACAACAATTGCAGCAGTATCAGGCGGCGCCGGTCGACCAGGTCACCCACGGGCACCAGCAACAGCAGCGCCAGCGCGCAGCCCGCCTGCGTGGCTGTGACCACGATGCCTGCCGCGCCGGTGCCGAAGCCGAATTCATGCGCCATGGCATCGAGCAAGGGCTGCGCGTAGTAGACGTTGGCCACGCTGAGGCCGCAAGCCAGCGCGAACAGCCAGACCAGCGAAGAAGGCATCGAAGGCGCTGCCGCACGCAATGCGGCTGCGCTTCCTGGGTTAAAAGTCATGACGGGCTCCATCTGGTTTTGTAAAAAAACCAAGTGAAGTCTAACCTTCATGGTTTCTTAAAGCAACCAGATTGGGTTTCGCTAAAACCTTTCCCGGAATGGGGCCAATTGGTGATGTTTTCGCCCCTCCGGCAAAGTCCCGACACATATCGTATAGTCACGATATTAATTTTGTGAGAAGCAGATATTTGTTTCGCCAGCCTGCGAAACAAATATCCCTTCCGTGACAGCAGTGAACCCTGAAGCCACCCCCGACGCGAGTTCCGACTCAAACCCGATCGACATCGACGCCATCCACAAAGCGCTGGCAAACCCGGTGCGGCGCAATATCCTGGCCTGGCTGAAATCGCCGCAGGAGAACTTCGCCATACAGGACTACCCGCTTGAGCTGGGCGTCTGCGCGGGCCTGATCGACGCGCGCACGGGCTTGTCGCAGTCCACCGTGTCGGCGCATCTCGCCACGCTGCAGCGCGCCGACCTGGTGACGTCCAAGCGGGTTGGCCAATGGATTTTTTTCAAGCGCAACGAAGTGACCATCCAGGCTTTTCTGGATCACATGCATAGCGATCTGTGAAACCTGGCGGCGCGCAAGCGCCCGAAGCCGCACCAAGTCCATGGTGCGTCATCCTCCTCCACCCTTTTCGGTACCAAGACCAATAGCCATGCCTACACTCTTTGATCCGATCCGTATCGGCGACCTCGATCTTCCCAACCGCGTCATCATGGCGCCCCTGACGCGTTCGCGCGCGGTGGGCGGCGGCCGCGTGCCCAATGCCCTGATGGCCGAGTACTACGTGCAGCGCGCTTCGGCGGGCCTGATCCTCAGCGAAGCCACTTCCGTCACCCCGCAAGGCGTGGGCTACGCCGACACCCCGGGCATCTGGTCCGACGAACAAGTGGCCGGCTGGAAGGTAGTGACCGATGCCGTGCACGCCGCCGGCGGCCGCATCTTCCTGCAGCTATGGCACGTGGGCCGCATTTCCGACCCCGTCTTCCTCGACGGCGAGCTGCCGGTGGCGCCCAGCGCCATCGCGGCCGCGGGCAATGTCAGCCTGGTGCGCCCCAAGCGCCCGTATGTCACGCCGCGCGCGCTGGAAACCGATGAGATCCCGGGCATCGTCGCGGCCTACCGCCACGGCGCGCAAAATGCCAAGGCCGCCGGCTTCGACGGCGTGGAAGTGCACGGCGCCAACGGCTACCTGCTCGACCAGTTCCTGCAGGACAGCACCAACAAGCGCACCGACGCTTACGGCGGCCCGATCGAGAACCGCGCCCGCCTGCTGCTGGAAGTGACCGACGCCTGCATCGACGTATGGGGCGCATCGCGCGTGGGCGTGCACCTGGCGCCGCGCGCCGATGCCCACGACATGGGCGACTCGGACCTGGGCGCCACCTTCGGCTATGTGGCCCGCGACCTCGGCAAGCGCGGCATCGCCTTTATCTGCTCGCGTGAAGCGCTCGGCGACAACCGCCTCGGCCCCGCGCTGAAGAAGGCCTTCGGCGGCGTCTATATCGCCAACGAACAGATGACCAAGGAAACGGCCGAGCATGTGCTGCAAGCCGGCGAAGCCGATGCCGTGGCCTTTGGCCAGTTGTTCATCGCCAACCCCGACCTTCCGCGCCGCCTGCAGATCGACGCGCCGCTGAACGCGCCGCAGCCAGCGACCTACTACCATCCGGGCGCCGAAGGCTATATCGACTACCCCGCGCTCGCCTGACCCGGCATGACAGCCCGCGCTGGCTCGCGTGCGACAGCGCGCGTGGCTGGCTGAAGGGTCGATCGGCTGAAAGGCTGAAAGGTTGAAACGCCCCGCCTCGCGCGGGGCGTTYCCCATGCCCGCGACGGTTTGTGCGCATCGCCACCATGCCATAATCCGCAGCCATGGCATCTACCGACCCGTCCGACCCACCGCTGCCGCGCATCCATCGCGCAGAGTACGCGCGGCGCATGAACCGCGTGCTCGACTATATCGACCAGCATCTGGACACGGCGCTCGACCTGGCGCAACTGGCGGATGTGGCGAATTTTTCCCGATTCCATTTTCATCGCGTGTTCGCGGCATGGATGGGTGAGACGCTGGGCGACTACGCGCGCCGGCGCCGGCTCGAATCCGCGGCATTTCACTTGTCCTGCAAACCGGAGGCCTCGGTGCTGGAAATCGCACTGGCCACGGGATTCGGGTCAGGCGAGGCATTTGCGCGCGCCTTCAAGCTCAGGTTTGGCTGCACGCCGTCGGCCTGGCGCGCTGGCGCGGCGCAACACCGGGCCGAGCAAATGGCGGCGGCACGCGAGCGCCATGCCAACCGCCATGGCAATCCGGATAGCAATCCGGATCAGGTCCTGCGCAATGCCAGTCAGGTGGACGGCCGTGCATTCACCGACCATGGCGGCTCCCACCAAGCACATGGAGAGCGCAATATGGAAGTCCGCATCATCGATCTACCCGAGGTACGTGTCGCCTACCAGCGCCACATCGGTCCCTACGGCCCGGCGATCGGCACGTTCTGGCGCGAAGCCGTCGCGCCATGGATGCATGCCAACGGCCTGGGTGAGCAGACGTGTTATGGCATCGGCCACGACGCCCCGGGCATTACGCCGCCGGACAAGTGCCGCTACGACGCCTGCGTGGCGGTACCGGAAGCGTTCCAGCCCGGCGGCCAGGCCAGCATCGCCGTCCTGCCGGGCGGACGCTACGCCGTGGCGCCATTCAGCGGCGCCCCTGCCACCATCGGCGAGGCGTGGATGTGGCTGACCCGGGAATGGCTGCCGTCGAGCGGCATGCAATGCGACGAGCGCCCGTGCTTCGAGCGGTTCTCGGCAGTGTCCGCGCTGGACCGGCGCACGGGGGTGCTGACCTGCGAGCTGTGCATTCCTGTGCGTGCGCTGTAGCACGCCACGGGCATACGCAAGGTGGAAGGCGTGACGCGTGCTGAAGTCGCCGATTGCCTCAGCATCTACATGGTCCGGGAGCACATCGTCCGGGCCATGGCGCATTGCCGTCGCAGGATGGCGAGAGACGCCGTCGCATAGCTGCGCCGGAGCACCCCCGCTGCATCGCGCTTTTAGCCCGCTGCCTGCAGTTGCGGCAGCAGTTCGTCCGTCGTCAGGATCACGTGGGCATACGTCGGGCCGTTGATCTCGTGGGCGGCATGCATGGCTTCCGGGGAAAACGCCGCGGTCGCGTCCTTTACCAGCGTGATGTGGTAGCCAAGCTCGGCGCCGAATTTCGCGGTGGTCTCGATGCAGGTGTTCGCCAGCATGCCGATCACGATCAGATGCTCCATGCCACGCCGCCGGAGCTGATGGTCAAGGTCGGTGTTGGCAAAGCCGCTGGACCCGAAATGTTCGGTGGCCATGACGTCTTGCGGTTGCGGCATGAAATCGGGATGCCATTCGCCACCCCAGGACCCTGCCGCGAAAGGCTGCACGCGATGCGCGCCGGCCATGTAGGGCGACAGGTGCTTCCATCCGGCAAAATCATCCGGCGTGGCGCGGTGATGCGGCACGTAGAAGACCGTGATGCCCGCCGCCCGCACGGCGGCTAGCACCCGGCGCATATTCCCGACCGTGCCGGTGGCATCGGCCACGGCCCGGGCGGGTCGGTTGAGCTTGCCTTCGTCCGACAGGAAGTCGTTGTACGGGTCGACCAGGAGCAGCGCGGTGATCGCCTTGGGGTAGGCATTTTTTCTCATCCTTCTTCTCCTGAACGCCGGACACTGTCCCAGAGTAGGGAACCCTTCGCAGCGCGTCAATCGGAAGTCCGGAGGATTCCGTTTCCTGGTCCCGCGCGACTCAGTCTGCCTGCGCCCCGGAACGCTTCACCACCGCGCCCCACTTGCGAATCTCGCTGTCGAGGAACTTCCCGGTTTCCTCCGGGCTCATCGGCATCGGTTCCGAGCCGCGGTCCGTGATGAACTTTCCCAGCTCCGGCGATTGCAAGGCCTTCACCGTTTCCGCGTTGAGCTGGCTCACCAGCGCGGGCGGCAGGCCCTTGGGCGCCATCAGGATGGCCCAGCCCAGCGCCTCGAAACCGGCAACGCCTTCCTCGCGCACCGTGGGCACATTGGGCAGCTGCGGCGTGCGCCTGGCCACCGTCACCGCCAGCGGCACGGCCTTCTTTGACTGGATCAGGGGCAGCGCCGCCGTCACCGAATCCACCATCAGCGGGATCTGGTTGCCAAGGAAGTCAGCCTGCGCCGGGCCGCTGCCTTTGTAGGGAATGTGCACCATGAAGATGCCGGCCTGGGCCTTGAGCATCTCGGCGGAGAGATGCTGGGTACCGCCCACGCCGGCGCTGGCGTAGCTGTACTTGCCGGGTGCGGCCTTGGCCCTGGCGATCAGGTCGCGCAGCGAGACGATGCCCGAAGCCGGCGTGGCAAGGAACACCAGCGGCACCGAGAACACCCCCGAGATCGGCTGGAAATCCTGGCGCGGGTTGTAATTCAGCTTCTTGTACAGGGTCTGGTTGATCGCCATGGCACTGCCGGCCATGACCAGCGTGTAGCCATCGGGCGCGGCGTGCGCAGCCAGCTCCATGCCGAGGTTGCTGCCGGCACCGGCGCGGTTGTCCACGACGATCGGCTGGCCAAGCTGCTTGCCCAGGCGCTCGGCCAGCGCGCGCGCGAAGATGTCGGTGGCCTGTCCCGGCGGGAAAGGCACGATCAGCTTGATGGGCCGCTCGGGGTAGGCGGCATGGGCAAGCGTGCCGGCCAGCGTCAGTGCGGCGGCAGCGATCAGGGAAATGGGCTTCTTCAAGGGGCTCTCCTGTTTTTTCGTTTTATGTGTTGTGCATGCGCTGCAACGGATTCTACGGGATGCCGCGTCGGCGGCCGCGCGCGCAAGCTCCGCCAGCGCATTTCCATATGCCGATTGCGGCGTTGGCAAGCCTGACCCGCAGCCGTATGATGTTGCGGCACCATCCCCATACGCCGGAGCGCCGCATGAACGCCGTCACCGAACCGCAGCTGGCCTGGCTTGACACCAGCCAGTCCCTTCCCGCCCTGCACTTCCCCGCTGTCCAGACCGAGGTCTCGCCCGATGAATGGGCTGTGCGCGTGGAGCTGGCGGCGGCCTACCGGCTGGCGGCGCAGTTCCGCTGGACCGATCACATCTACACCCATTTCTCCGCGCGCGTGCCCGGTCCGCACGAACATTTCCTGATTAATGCCTATGGCCTGACGTTCGACGAGATCACTGCGTCCAACCTCGTCAAGGTCGATATCGACGGCCGGATCCTGCGCGACGACACCGGCCTTGGCATCAACCCCGCCGGCTACGTGATCCACAGCGCCATCCACGGCGCGCGCCACGACGTAGGATGCGTGCTGCATACCCACACCGCCGCCGGCATCGGCGTCTCGGCCCAGCGCGACGGGCTGCTGATGATCTCGCAGCACGCCATGCGCTTCTTCGGCCGGGTGGCGTATCACGATTACGAGGGCATCGCCATCGATCTGGACGAACGCTCGCGGCTGGTGGCGGATCTGGGCGACAAGGACATTTTCATCCTGCGCAACCACGGCCTGCTGACTTGCGCGCCTACCATCGCGCAAGCCTTCCAGGAACTGCACATGCTGGAGCGTGCCTGCGTCGCGCAGCTTGCCGCGCAGTCCGGTGGCGCGCCGCTGGTGATCGCGCCGGATGCGGTGGCCCGCAAGGTAGCGGACGTGGTGGTGAACAATGCTGGCGGACCGGTCACGCGCAAACACTGGGCCGCCCTGCTACGGCAGCTCGACCGCAGCGACCCGTCTTACCGTCAATAAGCGCAAACGGACGCCAGAGGYCTCATGCCCGCGACCTCCGCCGTTACCCTGGCCGGCCTCGGGCTGGCGGCCCTATTGCTACTGCTGCGCGCCAGCCGCGACCCGCGCGTGCTGGCGGCGCTGCGCAGCGATCCGGCGCCGTGCCCGCCGCTGACGAACTGAGCCGTAGCGCCCGGCGAAGCGGGCTGCGCATGCCGGCAGCCACCGCGGTAGTCCACGCCGGCTGGTCCCGGCCGCAGCAGGGAAAGGGAGGCGATCCTATAATCCACCTGCATGCAAGCCCGTCCAGGCCTCCCGTTTCCCCGTGCCTGCCATGCGGCACAACAGGACCATCCACATGATCGATCTGTACTACTGGACCACCCCCAACGGCCACAAGATCACGATGTTCCTCGAAGAGGCTGGCCTGCCCTATCGCGTGGTCCCGGTGAATATCAGCCGCGGCGAACAGTTCGAGCCCGCCTTCCTGAAGATCTCCCCGAACAACCGCATCCCGGCCATCGTCGACCAGGCGCCCGATGATGGCGGCGAGCCGGTCTCCACTTTCGAGTCGGGCGCGATCCTGCTGTACCTGGCCGACAAGACCGGGCGCTTCATCCCGGCGGACCTGCGTGGCCGCAACATGGCGCTGCAATGGCTGTTCTGGCAGATGGGCGGGCTCGGGCCGATGGCAGGCCAGAACCATCACTTCGTGCAATACGCGCCCGAGCCACTGCCCTACGCCATCGAGCGCTACGTGAAGGAAACGGCGCGGCTGTATGGTGTGCTGAACAAGCACCTGGCAGACGGTCGTGCATACATCTGCGGTGCCGAATATTCGATAGCGGATATCGCCTGCTACCCGTGGGTGGTGCCGCACGAACGGCAGCGCCAGAACCTCGATGACTTCCCGCATCTGGCAAACTGGTTTGCGCGCATACGGGCGCGCCCCGCCACCGAACGCGCCTACGCGCTGGCGAAGACGATCAATACCGCACCGGTAGTCGATGAAGCGTCGAAGCGCGTGTTGTTCGGGCAGGATGCCTCGACCGTACGCTGACGGGTGAACGCGCTGGCCGGATCAGCGCTTGTGGTCGAAACGCCGTGCCAGCCGTTCGCCGCCGAACTGCACCAGCGTCACCAGCGCCACCAGGATAACGATCACGTTGAACATCACCGCGGTCTCGTAGCGCTCGTAGCCATAGCGGATGGCAAGGTCGCCAAGGCCGCCGGCGCCCACCGCGCCGGCCATGGCGGAAGAACCGATCATGGCGATCACGCTGACCGTGGCGCCGCCGACAATACCCGGCAGCGCCTCGGGCAGCAGCACGTGCCGCACGATATGCCAGCGCCGGCAGCCCATGGCGCGCGCGGCCTCGATCAAGCCCGGATCGATCTCGTTCAGGCTCACCTGCGCGATGCGCGCGAAGAAGGGAATCAGGTGCACGCTCAGCGGCACCACCGCCGCCCAGGTGCCCATGGTGGTGCCGACGATCAGCCGCGTCACCGGCAGCATCGCCACCAGCAGGATGATGAAGGGGATCGAGCGGAAGGTATTGACCAGCGCGGACAGCGCGCGGTACAGCCGCGGCCGGGGCCGCAGGCCGCCCGGCGCGCTCAGCGTCAGCACGATCGCCAGCGCCATGCCCGCCACGAAGACCACCAGGCACGAACTGCTCACCATCAGCAGGGTCTCGCCCAGTGCGCGTATGTACTTGTCAACCATGGGCAGCATAGCCGCGTACCTCGGAATGGCCGGCGCGCGCACCCGCGTACGCCGCATTGGAATTCGAATTCGCACCGGCCGGGGCCGGCATCTCCAGCCGCAGCGGCCGCAGCAAAGCCAGCGTGGCGTCGGCTTGCGGCTCGGCAAATACCTGCCACACGTTGCCGAGTTCGACCACGCGGCCGTGGTCGAGCACCAGCACGCGGTCGCAAGCCTGGCGGATCACCGCCATATCGTGCGTAATCAGCACCACGGTCAGGCCCAGCTGGCGATTGATGTCGCGCAGCAGCGCCAGGATGGACTCCGTGGTTTCGGGATCCAGCGCCGAGGTGGCTTCATCGCACAGCAGGATCTCGGGCCGGTGCACCAGCGCGCGCGCAATGCCCACGCGCTGCTTCTGCCCGCCCGAGAGTGTGGCCGGATAGACCTGCGCCTTGCCGGCCAGCCCCACCAGTTCCAGCAGCGCCATCACGCGCGGCGCAATCTCCGCGCGCGGCACGCCCGCCACGCGCAAGGGCAAGGCAACGTTCTCGAACACGGTCTTGGCCGAGAGCAGATTGAAATGCTGGAAGATCATGCCGATGCGCCGCCGCAACGCCACCAGGCCGTTTTCATCGAGTCCGCCCACGTCCACGTTATCCACGCGAACCTGCCCGGTGCCCGGGCGCTCCAGCATATTGATGGTGCGCAGCAGCGTGGACTTGCCCGCGCCGCTGCGGCCGATGATGCCGAATATCTCGCCGCGCGCCACGGTGAAGGAAACATCCTCCAGTGCCGGGGCCTGCGCGCCCGCATAGCGCTTGCCGAGATGCGCGAAGACGATATGCGGCGGACTGGATTGCAGCGATAGCACCTGTGACACGATCAGGATCCTCCTGGGAATTGCAGGAACAACAACAATCGGGAATYGGAAATCGCAAATCCGAAGCTCAGAACGCCGGAATCACCGAGCCCTGGAACTTGGTCAGGATGAACTTGCGCACCTCGTCCGAGTGGTACGCCTTGATCAGCGGCGCCACCCACGGCGCGGCCTTGTCGCGCTCGCGTACCGCGATGACGTTCACGTAGGGGTTGTGCTCCTTCTTCTCCACGGCAATGCCGTCGCGCGTGGCGATCAGGCCGGCCTGGTAGGCAAAGGTGTTGACCACCGCCGCGGCGTCAACGTCGGGCAACGAGCGCGCCAGCACCACCGAGGCGCTTTCCACCAGGTCCAGCTTCTTCGGGTTGGCGGTCACGTCGGCCAGCGCGGCAGTGCCGGTGTAGGGGTCGAAACCATCGCGCAGCTTGATCAGGCCGTGATCGCGCAGGATCACCAGCGCGCGGGTCTGGTTGCTCGGGTCGTTGGGAATGCCAAGGCGCGCGCCCTGCGGCAGCGATTCCAGCGACTTGTACTTGCGCGAGTAGAAGGCGATCGGCGAGATCAGCGTATCCGCCACCGCCACGATCTTGTAGCCGCGCTGCTTCACCTGGTCGCGCAGGAAGGGGATGTGCTGGAAGGCATTGGCGTCGAGGTCGCCGTTGTTCAGCGCTTCGTTGGGGCTGGCGGTGCCGGTGATCACGATCGGCTGCACATTGAGGCCCTGCTTCTTGGCCACCTGTGTGACCACCTCCCAGATCTCCTCGTCCACGCCGCCGCGCACGCCTACCTTGATGGTCTTGTCGGCAGCCAGCGCCGGGGCGGCGCCAATGGCTAGCGCCGCCGTGGCGGTCAGGAGTGTTGAAAGCAATGCGCGCAGGTTCATAAGCCGTTCACCTTGAGTTTGGACTGGCAATGGTTGAGTTGGCGAGATGCCAGGTGAGCCAGTCTAGGCAAGCGGCGGCATGATGGTCCAAGAATAAAACCGCAGTAGCAAATCCGGAAAATGCGGCCGCCGGGGCGAAAGCCGCTTGTCCGTCCGCCACCCTACTTCAGATACTTCCAGGCACCGCTCTGGATCTGCACCAGCGCGGCCGCCCGCTTGTCGTAGCCAACATGGTCGGACCTGGACATCGTCGTCACGCCCTGGGTTGTCACGACGCCGCTGGTGCTCTCCAGCGCATCGCGCAGCGCAGCGCGAAACGCTTCGCTGCCTGGCCTGGCCTTGCCGAGGGCAACGGGAATCGCCGAGCGCAGGACCAGGCCCGCGTCCCAGACATTGGCCGAGAAGATCGAGGCCGAGTTCTGCCCGTTAGCGGCCTCGTATCGCTTGATGAAATCCTGCGCGACGGGACGCATCGGGCTGTCCGGCTCAAGCTGGTCGGCTACCAGCACCGGCCCGACGGCAAAGATCGCACCCTCCGCATCCTTTCCCGCCACGCGCAGGAAGTCCCGGTTGGCGATGCCATAGGTCTGGTAGACCTTGCCCTTGTAGCCACGCTCGGCGAGCGTCTTCTGCGGCAAGGCGCCGGGCGTTCCGGACGCGGCGACCAGAACGGCATCCGGCTTCGCGGCGATGATCTTCAGTGTCTGGGCTACCACGCTGGTGTCGGTGCGCACGTAGCGCTCCGTCGCCACGAGCCTGATGCCGGCCTTGTCCGCCAGCGGCTGGAGCGCCGACAGCCACGCGTCTCCGTAAGCATCCGAGAAGCCCATGAACGCCAGCGTCTTCGCACCGGTCTGGCGCATGTGGTCAAGCGTGGCGCCGACCATCAGGCTTTCGTTCTGGATTGCCTTGAATGCCCAGCGCCGCTTCTCGTCTTGCGGCTCGACGATCCTCGCGCTTGCGGCCAGGCTCATCAGCGGCACCCTGGTCTCGGCGGCAACGTCCACCAGCGGGATGGTCGATGGCGTGACCGAGGAACCCATCACCACATCCACCTTGTGTTCATCCACCAGACGCCGGAAGTTGCGAACGCTGGCGCTCGGATCCGAGGCGTCATCGAGCACAATGAAGTTCAGCTTCTGCCCCGCCACGTCCTTGGGCAGAAGGTCGATGGCGCTCTTCGCCGGAATGCCCAGCGACGCCGCAGGACCGGTCAGCGACAAGGTGACGCCGATGTTGATATCGGCATGGGCGGTGGCTGCGGCCAGGCCGGACATGGCAAGCACGACAGTCATCAGTGCGCGGGTGGGATGGAACATCGCTTTGTCTCCTTGGTGTATCGCGGCCATCTCGGTGGCGCGCGTGGTGAGGGTATGGTGGCGGCGAGGCGTTCCGGGCAGGCTCAGATATCCAGTTCAAGCTCGGGTGTCAGTGCCCTGGAAACGCAAATCATGATGGCCGTGTTCGCCTCGCGCTCCGCATCGCCCAGCACATGGTCGCGGTGGTCCGCCATGCCGGACAAGAGCGGTACTTCGCAGCTGCGGCACAGGCCCTCGCGACAGGCGAATGGCAGCGGCACGCCATTCTGTTCCAGGGTTTCGAGAATGGTGGAGCCGGCGGGAACGATGAAGCGGCCGCCGTGCCGGTGCAGGATCACCGTGAATGCCTGCTCCGCCCTTGCGCTGGCTTGCCGTGGCTCGGCACTGAACCGTTCGAAGTGCGTGGCGGCCCGTGGCACGCCCGCCGCTTCCGCCGTGGCGGCCACCGCGTCCATCAGCGGCGATGGTCCGCAGCAGTACACATGACTGCCGTCGGCCAGCGCGCCGAGAAATGCGGACAGGTCCGCCAGTTCGCCCCGGCTCTCGTCATCGACATGAAGCTGCACCCGTTCGCCATATCGCGACAACACATCCAGGTAAGCCGCACGCTGGCGCGAACGCATGCAATAGAGCAGCTTCCATGGCCTGCCGTTGGCTTCGCACCAGCGAATCATGCTGAGAACCGGCGTGATGCCAATGCCGCCGGCAATAAAGACATGCGCCGTGGCAGCCGCGTCGATGCCAAACAGCGAACGCGGCACGCTCACGGTGACCGGGTCGCCCTCCCTTAGCCCGGCATGAACATATTGCGAGCCTCCGCGCGAAGACGGCGCGAGCCCGACGCCAAGGCAGTAGCGGTGGGTCTCGGCCGGGTCGTTGCAGAGCGAATACTGCCTGACGATATTGCCTGGCAGGTGAACATCGATATGCGCGCCCGCGGTGAAGGCGGGCAAGGCACCGCCGCAAGGACGCCGCAACTCGATGCCGCGAACGCCCTCCGCCTCCGAGGTCAGCCTGGATACGATCAGTTCGAGCATGCCGTGCTACCTCACCCCGGACATCGCCGTCTTCTCAACGGGTGCCGGGGATTCTGCCGCTTCCTCTTCGATCTTGCGGTTCACGGCCCAACGGAACTGCGACAGCGCCGCGTCGATGGAGAACGGCATCATCTTGAAGTTCGGCTCGAGCGCGAGGCTTCGCTGTTGCGCCGAGATGATCTCGCGGTCCTCGTCGAACGCCGTTACCACGCTTTGGTGGATCGACGCGGTGACCTCCGGCTTGTCGATGGCAAAGTTGTGCGGATGGGCGAAGAAGTAGTGCGTGGAGTTCTCGGTCTCCGGGGTGATCGCCTGGCAACCCCGGAACTCCGCGGCATCGACGCGCACGCCCTCCGGCGCGCCCGTGCCGGTGGGAGACATGCCGGAGTCCATCAGCAGGATGGCCGGGATCGTGAAGTTGTAGATATTCCAGCGGTCGACTTTCCCGGGCCATTCCTTGACGGCTTTGGCGAATGCGGGCGCCTCGGTATTGATGGCCCAGCGCGTAATCCGCACGCCGCCATCGATACGCTCCACCTTGGGCTTGAYGGCTGCATAGTCCTCGCTCCCGCCCAGGGTGGTCGGGTGAACGAACGGCAGGTGCGAGAAATCCAGCAGGTTGTCGCAGATCAGCAGGTAGTTCACGTCATAGTGGATATAGCCGTCCTGGCTGCGCCAGTCCGGGTGGTCCAGCCACTGCGTATCCGGGATCAGCGACGGATCGGCCTTGTCCGGATCCCCCATCCAGATCCAGATCCAGCGGTGCTGCTCGGCGATTGGAAACTTGCGCACCTTGGCCTGTGGCGGAATGCGCTCCTGCGCGGGCGCCTCGATGCAGTGGCCTGCGCTGTCGAACTTCAGGCCGTGGTACATGCAGCGGATGCAGTCGCCTTCCCTGCGCCCGACCGACAGCGGCGCGCCGCGATGGCAGCAGCGGTCCTCCAGCGCGACGATGCTGCCGTCTTCCTTGCGGTACATCACCACCGGTACACCGATGATGGTGCGGGAGAACATGCCTTCGGCGGGGATCTCATTGTCCCAGCCGGCCACATACCAGGTGTTCTTGATAAACATGCTGCGTTCCTTCGGAAAGTCTCGTTGCGCCCGGCGTGGAAATCCGGGGCGCGCGTCGCCGTGCACGCATTGCCTTCCGGCGATGCGCGGGCGAGGAATTGAAGCTGCCAGACCGGGCTAAGGTGCCGTGGCCTGGACCAGGAGGGAAATCAGGATGGGGGCGATGCCCCGTGCAGGCGGGGTTGCGGGTGGAAATGCGCGAACAGGTGGGGCGTCATGTCTGTCTCCGTATGCCGGGACCCATCTGCGGGGTCCTTGACTGCAGAATAGGTTTGGAGCAAACATGCGTCAACGTCATCTACCTAATAGCGGGAATGTAGGCCATGCATACAGACGAGCTCGACCTTAACCTGTTGTCGGTATTCGACGCGATGCTGCGGGAACGCAGCGTGACCAAGGCGGCGCAGGAACTGGGCCTGACGCAAAGCGCGATGAGCCACGCCCTGAACCGCTTGCGCGCGTTCTTCGACGACCAGTTGTTCGTCAAGACGCCAGAGGGCATGATGCCCACGCACAAGGCGGAGGAACTGACCGAAGCCATCGTCGGCGTGATGGCGACGGTGAGACAGCAAGTCCTGTCCCAGGCGCGCTTCGACCCGCTGGCGGCGCGGCGCACGTTCAATCTGTGCATGACCGATATGGGCGAACTGGTCTTCCTGCCGCCGCTGATCAGCAGGCTGCGCCGCGAAGCACCGCACTGCACGCTGCGCACGCTGCAAGTGCCGCTGCAGCAGATCGAAGGCCTGCTCGGTTCCGGGGAAGCCGACCTGGCGCTTGGCTCCATCCGCGCCGCGCCGGAGGGCCTGTTCCAGCAGCGCCTGTTCATGCATTCCTTCGTGACGATCGTAAGCGCGCGCAACCGCGAGATCGGCGAAGCCCTGACGCTGGAGCAATTTCAGCGCATGCCGCAGATTGTGGTCACGCTGTCAGGGCGAGCCAGCGCGGCCTACGACAGCGCCTTCGACGATCACGGCATCAAGCGGAACATCTACCTGTCCACGCCCCACTTCCTGGTTGTGCCGCTACTGATCGAACAGCATCCGGATCTGATTGCCACCGTGCCGCTGGAACTCGCCAACGTCTTTGCAAGATACGGCACGGTGCGCGTCATGCAGCCGCCGGTGGCGCTGCCGAAATTTGCCATCAAGCAGCATTGGCACCCGCGTTTCCACCATGACCCGGCAATCATCTGGCTGCGCGAGCTGGTGAAGCGGACCTTTGAACACTATCCCAAGGTGTTCGTCGGGGAGGATGAACCGGCGGCATCGCCACCGCCGGTGAAGCGGTCGCGGCGCGTGGCAAAGGGACAATGAGAACGCGCCTGAACGCGCAGGCGCCTAGCCGTCCGCCTCAGCCGGTTCCATCGCGCCGAACCGCCACGACAGCCGCCGCGCCGCTTGCAACAGGGTCCTGGCCGTGGCGCCATCTATACCGCTGTCGAAGCTGCCCGACGTGCCAATCAGGGCGATGACGAGCGCAACGCTGCCGGTGTGGTCGAACACGGCCGCCGCAAGTGTGTCGATGCCGGGCACGGGCCGGCTCAGCGCGTTGTCGATCCGCTGCGCGCGAATTTGCGCCAGCCGGGCCGCGTACGCTAGCGCAAGCGCTTCGCCCGCGCCGCCATCCGCTTCGACGACTTCCGATTTCCGCACACCGGCCAGCCGAAGCTCGTCCTGACCCATCAGGCCAATCAGCGCGTGCTCCGGCAAGTGCGCCGCGAACAGCCGGCCGATCGCCGTATTGACCAGCGAGAGCACAGTACCCACCCGCAGGCTGACGTGCTGCGGCCGCGCGGCTTCTTCCAGGCGGACTACCGTCGGCCCCAGCGGGCCGAGCACTGCCATTGCCACGCTCAGGCTGGTCGCGCCCGCCAGTTCGATCACTTCCGGCTCGGCTTCGCGGGTTGGCGAGAGCCGCTGCAAGGCGATCAGCCCGAGTTCGAGGCCCAGCGGGCCGGACAGGAAATTGCCCGCCGCATCGCGCGCCAGCAGGCCGATCTTCTGCAGGCTGACCAGATGCGGGAACGCCTTGGCGGGCGGCATGCCGGCCGCGCGCGCGAGATCGCGCAACGGCAAGGGCCGCCCTGCCGCCACCAACGCGGCGAGCAACTGGCCGGTGTTGTCCAGCGACTGGATACCGCGCTGCGGTTTGGCGGCTTCGCCCTGGCTGTCGTCGGTTGGCGTGGGTGCTGGGGTCATTCGGGAGTACCGGCGATGGCGTCACGGATGGCTGCCGCAGTGCCGAGCAGGGCAAGTGCCACGGGGCCGCGCCAGTCCACATCGATGGCGCCGGTCGAGCCGACCACGGTCAGCGCCAGGCGCAAGCGGCCGCTGGTGTCGAGCACCGGCACGCTGAGACTGCTGACCGCCGGGCTCGGCGCATCGATGCTGCGCTCGATGCCACGCTCGCGGATGGCGGCAAGGGTAGCGCCGAAGGCGGCGTCGGGCGTGCCGCCAGGCTGCTGCTGTTGCCAGATTGCCTGCCATTGCCCAGGCGGGAGAAACGCGCAGAACACGCGGCCGGTCGCGGTTGCCGACAGCGACATGACCGAGCCCACGTGCAGGTTCACGTGCAAGGGCGAACCGGCGTGCGCATAGCGGACGATGGTTGGGCCCTGCGGCCCGCTGGCGCAGATCGCCACGCTGAATCCGCACGACGCGGCGAGCGCGGCCACGCGCGGCACCGCTGCCCGGTAGGCGGGATCATGGTCGAGAAACAGCATCCCGAGCTGCAGCGCCAGCGGGCCGGGCTCGTAGCGCCCGGACAAGTGATCGCGCTTGATCAATCCAAGCCGCACCAGGCTGACGAGGTAAGTGTGTGCTTGCGCGGGCGCGATCTGCACGGCAGCCGCGAGGTCGGCCAGGGTCATCGGGGCACGGACATCGGCCAGCGCCCGCAGGAAACGGCCGCCGACCTCGACGCTCTGTATGCCGCGCTGCGCTTTCTCCGCGCCACCGGCATCCGACGTGTTGTCCGCTGATCTTGCCATTCGCCTCTCGCTTGAAAACCCAGATAGTAATCGACCAGACGCCCCGCCTCCCGCATCACCGAGGGTTTCCCCTTGGTTTTCTGTGCGGCATTCGGCTCTCGCATTCTATTAGTCAAAAACAACTCTATTTGTTATTGACTAATTTCGCTGAGATTCCTAAGATGGCCTTACCCCGATACCGGTGCAGCTACAGAGTGAAAAACGGGGCGAGACAGTCCCCCGCTATGCAGTGATCCGCCCCGGCGCCTGCTGTCTCGTCTTTTCCCCACGCAGCAGAAAAGAAAGAGGCAAGCATGAGCAAGGCATTCGCATCCCAGGCCGACCTGGAAGCCAAGAAAGTCACCTTCACCCAACTCTCCGAGAACGCCTACGCGTACACGGCCGAGGGAGACCCCAACTCCGGCGTGATCATCGGCGACGACGGCGTGCTGATCGTCGACACCACCGCCACGCCCGCCATGGCGCAGGACCTGATCGCCAGGATCCGCTCGGTCACCGACAAGCCCATCAAGTACGTCGTGCTCTCGCACTACCACGCGGTGCGCGTGCTTGGCGCGTCGGCCTATTTCGCCGAGGGCGCGCAGCAGGTCATCGCCAGCCGCGGCACTTACGAAATGATCGTCGAGCGCGGCGAAGCGGATATGAAGTCCGAGATCGAGCGCTTCCCGCGCCTGTTCGCCGGCGTCGAGACCGTGCCGGGCCTGACCTGGCCGACGCTGGTGTTCGAGAGGGAAATCACGCTGTACCTCGGCAAGCTCGAAGTCCGCATCGCGCATCTGGGCTCCGGCCATACCAAGGGCGACACGGTGGTCTGGCTGCCTTCGCAAAAGGTGCTGTTCTCCGGCGACCTGGTGGAATACGACGCCGCGTGCTACTGCGGCGATGCACAGCTTGAGCAATGGCCGGCCACGCTGGATGCCTTGCATGCACTGGGCGCCGAGAAACTGGTTCCCGGCCGTGGCCCTGCCCTCACCAACACGGAGGAGGTCAGGAAGGGCATCGAGTACACCAAGGACTTCGTCACCACGCTGTTCCAGGCTGGCAAGGAGGCCGTGGTGGACCGCCTCGACCTGAAGAGCGCGATGGCCCATACGCGCAAATCGATGGACCCGAAGTTCGGCCATGTCTTCATCTACGAGCACTGCCTGCCGTTCGACGTGTCGCGCGCCTTCGACGAAGCCAGCGGCATCAAGCACCCGCGCATCTGGACCGCGCAGCGCGACAAGGAAATGTGGGCCGCGCTGCAGGATTGAAGACCAGCCGCCGCAAAGATGGAACGGCCGAGTAGAGTGGATGGAGACACAGGCATGAGCAACGACTACCAGAACCTGTCATTTGATTACCAGCCGTGCCCCGAGCAACGGCAGGAGCAGGCAGGCAATCCTCACCCCGTCATCGTCGTCGGCGCCGGCCCCATCGGGCTGGCCACCGCGATCGACCTCGCCCAGCATGGCGTGCCGGTCGTGCTGGTGGACGATGACTGCACCCTGTCGAACGGGTCGCGCGCAATCTGCTTCGCCAAGCGCACGCTGGACGTCTTCGACCGGCTCGGCTGCGGCGAGCGCATGGTGGAAAAGGGCGTTTGCTGGAACGTCGGCAAGGTCTTCGTGCGCGACGAGCAGGTCTACACCTTCGACCTGCTGCCGGAAGCCGGCCACCAACGGCCGGCCTTCATCAACCTGCAGCAATACTACGTCGAGGGCTTCCTGCTCGACCGCGCGCGCCAGTTGCCCAACCTTGAGATCCGCTGGAAGCACAAGGTGGTGGGCATCGAGCAGCGCCATGCCGGCACGCCGGATGCAGCCGTGGTGCTGACCGTCGATACGCCGGACGGCCCCTATGCGCTCACCGGCCGCTACGTGGTGGCGGCCGATGGCTCGCGCAGCCCGCTGCGCAACCTGCTCGGCCTGGACAGCAAGGGCCGCACCTTCAAGGATCGCTTCCTGATCGCCGACGTGAAAATGGAAGCCGAATTCCCCACCGAGCGCTGGTTCTGGTTCGATCCGCCCTTCCATCCGAACCAGTCCGTACTGCTGCACCGCCAGCCCGACAACGTCTGGCGCATCGACTTCCAGCTCGGCTGGGATGCCGATCCGGTGCTGGAGAAAACGCCGGAGCGCGTGATTCCGCGCGTGCAGGCACTGCTCGGGCCCGATGCAAAGTTCGAGCTGGAATGGGTCAGCGTCTACACCTTCTCCTGCCTGCGCATGGACAGCTTCCGCCACGGCAACGTGCTGTTTGCCGGCGACTCCGCGCATGGCGTCTCGCCGTTCGGCGCGCGCGGCGCCAACAGCGGCGTGCAGGATGCGGAGAACCTCGCCTGGAAGCTGGCCTTCGTGCTCCAGGGCCAGGCGCCGGACAGCCTGCTCGATACGTATGCGAGCGAGCGCGAGTACGCCGCCGACGAGAACATCCGCAACTCGACGCGCTCCACCGATTTCATCACGCCGAAGAGCGCCGTCAGCAAAGTGTTCCGCGATGCCGTGCTGAACCTGTCGAAGCAGCATGCGTTTGCGCGGCAGCTGGTCAATAGCGGACGGCTCTCCCTGCCGTCGGTATTGCACGACTCGCCGCTCAACACGCCCGACACCGGCGAATTTGCCGGCGGCATGGTGCCGGGCGCGGCCTGCGTGGATGCGCCCGTATCCGGGGAACAAGGCCCGGTCTGGTTGCTGCCGCAACTCGGCGGGCAGTTCACCGCGCTGGTATTCGGCGCGCCCGATGCCGGCGACCTGCGGGCCCTGCAAAGCCTGCGCCAGGGCACGCTGCCGCTCAAGCTGGTCGTGGTCGACGCGGGTGAAGCCTGCACCGGGCAGCCTGGCGTGACGGTACTGCGCGACACCGAGGGCCTGGCCGCACAGCGCTACGACGCGCGGCCCGGCACGCTGTACCTGATCCGCCCGGACCAGCATGTCTGCGCGCGCTGGCGGCAGGCCGACATCGCCGGCGTCGGGCAGGCGTTGGCCCGCGCAACCGGCAACGCGCCGTGCATGCAGGCGGCGGTAAAGGCGCAAGCCCCTGCCTCCGTCGCGGCGTAGGCATTCCGGCGACATCCCGAATCGGAGACAGAGCGATGGCACTCAATACACACCCCAACCTGACGCGCCCCGACGACTTCTACGAAGCCCTGATCGACATGCACCGCGATCTCGACGACGGCCAGAGCCAGGCGGTCAATGCGCAGTTGATCCTGTTGCTCGCGAATCATATCGGCGACCACGGCACGCTGCTCTCGGCCATGCAACTGGCGCGGGCAGGCGCTGTGCAGGACCGCAGCGCGCAAGCCTGACCGCGGCGGGCGCATCCTGCGCCCGCCGCTCCCAACTCGTTGCCCAGGCGCGCAAGACGCCGGCATCCAGGGCGTATCGACGCCCGCGTTCCCGGAGACAATCCATGACTTATCCCTCTGCAGGGGCCATCGCGCCCCAGGCTACTGCCGTGCGCGACGAAGACGCGCTCTATCGAAAGATCTGGCTGCGCATCATCCCCTTCCTGTTTGTCTGTTACGTCATCTCCTTCCTGGACCGCATCAATATCGGCTTTGCCCAGTTGCAGATGAAGCAGGACCTGGGCTTCAGCGATGCGATGTACGGGCTGGGCGCCGCCGTCTTCTACGTTGGCTACGTCCTGTGCGAAGTGCCCAGCAATATGCTGCTGGCCCGCTTCGGCGCGCGCCGCACCTTCACCCGCATCATGCTGCTGTGGGGAGCCGCCTCGGTCGGCATGATGATGGTGTCCACCCCAACGCATTTCTATACGCTGCGCTTCCTGCTCGGCGTATTCGAGGCGGGTTTCTTCCCTGGCATCGTCCTGTATCTCACCTACTGGTTCCCGGCGCGGCGGCGCGCGGCGGTGATGGCCATCTTCTTTGCCGGGGTTGCCGTGGCGGGCGTGCTGGGCGGGCTGATCTCGGGCTGGATCATGCGCGACATGGCAGGCGTGCTCGGCCTCTACGGCTGGAAGTGGATGTTCGCCATCGAAGGCGCGCCCGCCATCATCCTCGGGCTCATCGCCGCGGTCTGCCTGGTCGATGGCCCGCAGCAGGCCAGCTGGCTCACCGACAAGGAAAAAGCCTTCCTCGCCGCGCACAACGGCCCGTCCGGGAGCGCCGCGCATGCGCACTCCTTCAGCGCGCTGATGCAGGCGCTGCGCAATCCGCGCATCTACCTGTTCGCGTTCATCTACTTTTCGCTGACATGCGGCTCGCTCACCCTGAGCTTCTGGATGCCCCTGATGATCCGGGATTTCGGCATTACCGATGTGATGTCCATCAGCCTGTACTCCGTCATCCCGAACGCGATCGGCGCCGTCGGCCTGATCCTGATCGCCCGCAACTCCGACCGGCGCGGCGAGCGGCATCGCCATTTCCTGGCCTGCACGTCGGGTGGCGCGCTGGCACTGGCGCTGCTGACCCTGCATCTGCCCAGCTTCGCGGCAATGCTCGCCTTGCTGTCGGTCGCGGCCGTGCTGATCTTTGCCGCGCTGCCGATCTTCTGGTCGTTGCCGCCCAGCCACCTGCCTGCGCATACGGCGGCCACCGGAATTGCCTTTATCAGCAGCATCGGCATTACGAGCGGTATCGTCAGCCCCTGGGTCATCGGGCAGATCAAGACGCACACCGGCAGCATGGACAATGCGTTGTACCTGCTGGCAGGCTTGCTGGTGGCCAGCGGCGTCGCCATGTGGGCCGGTGTGCCCAGGGGCGAGCCGCGGCACTGATCGCCGGCCGGCGCGGGACAAAAACCAACGCAGGCGTAGCGCCCGGCCGGTCGCCGGGCCTGCCGGGCAGGCCCGGCGACCCATTTTTCAAGCCCTACCTAAATTTGCCAGTTAACATGTCGTTATGAGCGGCGAACTGGCGCTTTCTCTACCATGCACCCGTGCGGGTGCAAATCAGGCGAAATCCAGGCAAATCAAAGTCAACGTCTAGAAAGAGAAAGGGCCTCAATGCTTGCCGGCAGCCACAACAGTTCGCTCGTACTGATCTCGCTGCTTGTCGCGATCCTGGCCTCATACACCGCTCTTGACATGGCAGGGCGCATTGCCACGGCTCAGGGCCGCGCGGCATATTGGTGGCTGGCCGGCGGCGCATGCGCGATGGGAATCGGCATCTGGTCGATGCACTTTATCGCCATGCTGGCATTCCACCTGCCGATCCCGCTCGGATACGACCTGCCGATCACCGGGGTCTCGCTGCTGATCGCCATCGCGTCGTCGGCGCTTGCGCTCTGGCTCGTGGGCCGGGAAACCTTGCCGTGGCGGCGCCTGGCCGGTGGCGCCTTGCTCATCGGCGCGGGCATCGCCGGCATGCACTACACGGGCATGGCCGCGCTGCAGATGTCGCCGGGCATCCGCTACATCCCGTCCTTGTTCATCCTGTCCATCGTGGTCGCGATCCTGGCCTCCGGCGCGGCACTGTGGATCGCATTCAACCTGCGGCGCGAGTCGATCTGGGTGCGGCCCCTGCGCGCGGGTGCGGCGGTGATCATGGGCTTTGCCATCGTCGGGATGCATTACACCGGCATGGCGGCGGCGGAGTTCCCGCTCGGCAGCGTTTGCGGCGCGGCGCGCGACGGGATGGATTCGGGATGGCTGGCAGTGGTGATCATCATCGTCACGCTGGCGGTGCTTGCCATCGCCCTGATCACCTCGGTGCTCGACGTGCGCATGGAGGCCCGCACCGCAATGCTGGCGCTATCGCTGGCTGAGGCCAACCAGGAACTGACCTACCTGGCGCTGCACGACAACCTGACAAAACTGCCCAACCGGGTGCTGCTGGAAGACCGGCTCGACCGGGCGATCCAGGAAGCCGAGCAGAAGACCACCCGCTTCGCCCTGATGTTCATGGACCTGGACGGCTTCAAGGCGGTGAACGACGCCTATGGCCATCCCGTTGGCGACCAGTTGCTGGTCGAAGTTGCGCGGCGCATCGGGGCCGCCGTGGGCGCGCAGGACACCATTGCCAGGCTGGGCGGCGACGAGTTCGTGCTGCTGGCCAGCGTCGGCGAGCCGGCGGACGCGGCAACCCTCGCCGAAAAGGTGTTGACGGTCATTCGCGAACCCTTCCAGGTTGCCGGCCGCGAGTTGCGCGTCTCCACCAGCATCGGCATTGCCATGTACCCCGGCGACGGCACCCTACAGCACGACTTGCTGACCAACGCCGACGCGGCGATGTATCACGCGAAAGCGCTGGGCCGCAATACCATCTGCTTTTTCGAAGCGTCGATGAACGCCAACGTGCACGAGCAGCTGCAACTGGTGCAGGACCTGCGCCTGGCACTGGAGCGTAGGGAGCTGATCCTGCAATACCAGCCCAAGCTCACCGCGCCCAGCGGGCCGGTGGTCGGCGTGGAAGCGCTGGTGCGCTGGGCGCATCCCACCCGCGGCCTGATTGCTCCGGACCAGTTCATTCCCCAGGCCGAAAAGACCGGCCTGATCGTGCCGATGGGGAACTGGGTCCTGGACGAAGCCTGCCGGCAGATGCGGGAGTGGCGCGATGCGGGCCATCCGCATTGGAGCGTGGCAGTCAACCTGTCGGCCCTGCAGTTCCGGCATGCCAGCCTGATCAAGACAGTGCGGGATACCCTGGCGCGGCACGGGCTGGAGCCAGGCTGTCTGACGCTCGAAGTCACCGAATCGACAGCGATGCGCGACGCCGATGCCAGCCTGCAGATCCTAAAGCAGCTTCACGACATGGGCGTGCGCATCTCGATCGACGACTTCGGCACCGGTTATTCCAGCCTGCTTTACCTCAAGCGGCTCCCGGCCAGCGAGCTGAAGATCGATCGCGGCTTTATCCGGGATCTCGCCCGCGATACGGAAGATGCGGCGATCGTCTCGGCCATCGTGGCGCTTGGCCGCACGCTGAACCTGGACATCGTCGCGGAAGGGGTGGAGACGGCCAAGCAGCAGGAATTCCTGACGCGGCTGGGCTGCGATTCGCTACAGGGCTTCCTGCTGGGACGGCCGATGTCGGCGGAGACGCTGATCGCATCGCTCGCCGGCGACGATAAGCTGGCGGACGCCGCGTAGCCGCCAAAGCGCATAACCACATAGAGGCCAGCAGCAAGCCTCAGGCCGCGTTGTGGCTCGTCAGGTACTTGACCAGGCCATCGATGCCGCTGCGCGCCACGATGTCGGCGAACTGCTGCCGGTAGATCTCGATCAGCCAGGCACCGCTCATATTGATGTCGTAGATGGCCCAGCCCGCGGGGCCGCGCTGCAGGCGGTAATCGATCTGCACCTCGTCCCCTTTGTTGATCATGCTGGTCTCCACCACCACGTCATTGCCGCTGGTACGTGGCGGCTTATAGCGGAACTTCAGCGCCTGATCACGCACTTGCGACAGGGACAAGGCGTAGCTGCGTACGAGCAACGTCTCGAACTGCTCGTAAAGTTGCTTTTGCTGCTCAGGCGAGGCGTTACGCCAAGCGTTTCCCACGGCAAGCCGCGTGGTGCGCCGGAAATCGGTATAAGGCAGGAACTGCTTGCGCACCACGGCCGTGATCTTGTCGAGATCGCCGCTGCGGGTGTCGGGATTGGCCTGGATGGTGCCCAGCACGCCTTCGACGGCGGCGCGGACCATGCGGTCCGGCGAGGAGCGGTCGACGCCGGCGGCGGCGGGCGCCGCGTCGGGGCCGGCCGCCGAGGCGCTCCCCGGCACGGCTGCGCCGAGGACAAGCACAGCCAGGACTGCAACGGCTGTGCCACCGGAACTGGCAAGGGCAAGGCGGAAATGGCGATGCATCGCAATGCTCCTCCGCAAGGATTGGCTGGATGCGGCTGCGCCGCATCCATTACCCCATGCTAGTGCTTTGCCCGCAAAAACAAAATGGCGATCACAAATGACGATGACGCCGGGGGCGCGATTACTGCGTCAGGTCCTTAAAGCCCTGCAGCAAGCGATCGATGTCATCCAGCTGGATATTCCCCATCGTGGAAATACGGAACAGCTCCGCCGAGAGCCCGCCCTGCCCCGCGTAAATGACAAAACCGCGTTCCTTCAGGCCATCATGCAACTGCGCGTACGTCAGGCCGGCCGGCAAACGGTAGGCACGCAGCACCACGGAGGACTGCTCCGACGCCCACAGGGCCGGCATGCCCAGGGCCTCCAGCCCGGCGCGCGCGCGTTCCGCCAGCGCCGCATAGCGCGCGTGGCGGGCGCGCCAGCCGCCCTCGTCCGCCAGTTCGCGCAAGGCTTCCACCAGTGCGTAATAGGCATGCACGGAGGGCGTGAACGGCGTATTGCGCTGGTCCTGCAGCCGCGCCAGCCGCCCCAGATCCAGGTAGTAAGTCCGGCTGGCGGCTTGCTCCAGCGCGTTGCGCCGCACAATGACGAAAGACGCGCCGGGCACGCCATGCAGGCATTTGTTGGCCGTGGCCGCCACCGCCGCAATGCTGCCGCCAAAATCGATCGCTTCGGCGCCGAAGCTGCTCACGCCATCGACCAGCAGCCTCACATCGCGCGCGCTGCACAGTGCGTCGAGGGCACCAGCGCGGCGATCATGCTTTCCACCGCCGCCGTGCCGGAACCCGTCATCAGCACCGCGGCCCATTCGGCCGGATCCAGTTCATAGATATCGAGCAGCCGCGCGCGCGCCTCGTCCTGCAGGTCGAAGAACTCGCTTTCGCGATGGCACAGGTCCGGCTGCAACAGGCTCTGGCGCACACGCGCCGACAAGGTCACGGGGCCCGGGTTGAGTAGCAGCATTACTTCTCTCCTTGGTCGGCGCCTTGATCGGCGCCAATATGGCGCGCGAGGCGCGTCTTCACATCGACAGGGGTAATGGTCGGGCGCGGCAGGCCGTCCGGCGTGCCGGCGCGGATCGAAAGCGCCACGAAACGCGGCCCGGCAGCGGGCTCTTGCACCGCGGCAGAGAGTGCCTGGTCGAGCGTGCCGAGCCGATCGCCTTCTACCGCCGAGGCATAGCCGCAAGCGGCCGCCACGCCGGCGAACGAGACGTTGGGCGACACGGTCGCCTGTCCGCCCGTGGAGTCATGGGCGCCGTTGTCGAGCAGCACGTGCGTGAGGTTAGACGGGCCATAGGCGCCGAGCGTGGCGAACACACCCATGCGCATCAGCGCCGCGCCGTCGCCGTCGACGGCCACCACGTTCAGGTCCGGACGCACGAGGGCAAGGCCCAGTGCGAACGGCGTCAGGCAACCCATCGAGCCCACCATGTACAACTGGTTGGCGCGGTCATCCAGCGCGTAGAGTTCGCGTCCGCAGAAGCCGGTCGATGCCAGCACCACGTTCTTGCCGGGGGGCGTATGCGCGATCACGCGCTGCAGGGCTTCGCGGCGCGTGGGCAAGCCGTCCTGCGAAGCGCCCGGCGCTGGCGAAACCGGCGTGCATCTGGGGCGCGGCGCGGGCCGCTCCTGCTGCTTCAACTCATAGGGCGCGACACTGCCCTTCTGCATCACCAGCGCGTACGGACGGCCCGTGGCGTCCATATGCGCCACCGCGCGGTCCAGCGCCGGGCCCACCTCGGCCGCATCGGTCGGGAAGGTTTCCCATGGGATCTCCATGGTGTCGAGCATGGCCGGCGTGACCGGCCCCATCAGCGCGTGCTGCGGCTCATCGGCAACGCCGGGTTGCCCGCGCCAGGTGACGATCAGCAACTGCGGCAGGCGAAAGGTCCAGGTGAGCGAGGTCAGCGGRCTCACCGCGTTGCCCAGGCCGGAGTTCTGCATCATGGTGATGCCGCGCCGCCCACCCTGCGCGCCCAGCGTCACGCCGGCGATCAGTGCCACCGCATCGCCTTCGTTCGCCGCCGATACGTAATGCAGCGACGGATCCTGCAGCACGTAGTTGATAAACGGCGTCAGGTACGAGCACGGCACTCCGGCATACCAGTCGAAGCCGCGCGCGCGCGCGGCTTCGACAAACTGTGCCGCTTCGATCATCGGGCTTCCTCTGCATCCGTGCCGCCAACCGCGAACGGCGTCTGCGTGTGCGCGAAATCGCCGGCGCGGCGGAAGTCGTCGAGATCGTTTACGCCGCGCCAGTGGCCATGCACGTACTTCACTTCGATTTCTTCGCCGGCCGCGACCAGCGCGTTGAGCAGCGCGGGCATGTCCAGCGTGTTGAAATCGTCGCGCGTGCGCAACTCGGCGATCAGCTTTTGCAGACGCTCGCGCCCCTCGCCACGCACGTTCAGCAGACCGATCCAGCGGCCGTGCGGCGCCTGCGCCTGCCCGGCGGCCGGCTCCTGGCCCTTGCTGGACACGTGGCGCAGCAGGACCTTCTGGCCGAACAGGTCGCGGTCGTCCGCCGCGGAGCAATACGCGAAGTCGCGCACGCTCTGGTTCGACTCGGTGGTCAGCGAGGAGTCGACGACGACGCTGAACGGCGCATCGCTCTCCAGCAGGTCGCGCAGGATATAGCTGCGGAACAGCAGGTCGCCGTAGGCGATCACGGTGTCGGTATGCAAGCCATCGGCCGCGCACGCCAGCGAGGCCAGTTCGCCGGTCTGCGCGTACTGCTCGTTGAGCACCAGCTTGATGCCCGCCGTGTCGATGGCCTTGGCCTGGTAGCCGCCGACCACGGTGATATCGTTGATCGACTGCTTCTTGAAGGCATCCACCAGCCAGCGCAGCAGCGGCTTGCCGGCCACCGGCAGCATCACCTTCGGCCGGTCCTCCGTGAGAGGCTCAAGCCCGGTGCCGCGGCTGGCCGCCAGCACCACCGCCGCGCCAGGCGCTTGCGAGCCGGACAGGTACATCTTCTCGGCGGCCGAGTATTCGTCGGCATCCTGCAGGCGGAAGATCTCGTTGACGGAGGCGATGCGGTCTTCGACGTTGACCAGCGTTTCGCTGTCGTGGATTTCCTTGGCCACGGCCTGCATCGACGAGGCCGCCACGCGGATCAGGTGGTTGGCCCAGATCACCACGCTGATGCCGGCCTTGCGGAAGACGTCGGTCGGCGTGCTGTAATACTTGGTCGGCACGATCACCAGCGGGCCACGGCCAGCCCACTCGCGCGCGAACGCCAGGATCTCGTCGGGGCGCGACAGCTTGCTGTGGATCAGGATGGCGTCGGCGCCCGCCTGGCGATAGGCTTCGGCGCGGCGCAGGGCTTCGTCCATGCCCCAGCCGGCGATCAGGGCTTCCACGCGGGCAACGATGGAGAAGTTGTCGTCCGACTGCGAATCCTTGCCGGCCTTGATCTTGCCGCAGAACTCGTCGATCTCGGCGAGCGGCTGGCGCTCTCCATCGATAAAGCTGTTGGTCTTGGGGAACTGCTTGTCCTCGATGCAGACGCCGGCAATGCCGCGCTGCTCGAGTTTGCGCACCAGGCGGCGCACGTTGTTGAAGTTGCCGTAGCCGGTGTCGCCGTCCAGCAGGATCGGCAGGTCGCTGGCATCGGCCATGAATTCSAGCKTATCGACGACCTGGGTCCAGCTGGCCTCGTTGTTGTCGCGTACGCCGTACTGGGCCGAGATGGCCAGGCCGGAACCCCAGATGGCCTTGAAACCGGCTTCGCGCACGATCCGGGCGGACAGCCCGTTGTGCGCTTCCATCATGAATTCCAGCTCGTTGCCAACGATCATCTGGCGCAGGCGTGCAGTGCGCGTGGCAGTCGAGAAAATCGGGTCAATCGCGTTCACTGTGCTACTCCCACAATCGGCTGAAGTTCAGGCAGGACTTCGTCGCGCGCACGCGCGACGTCGTTCGGGAAATCGATCTCGATCCACGGAGCGCCGCTCACATCGGCGATATCGAACACATGGCCGCCTTCGAGCAGCAGGTCGCGCACCGCTTCTTCGTGCGGCATGTTCGAGCGGCCGCTGTCGACATAGCCCTGGACGATCTGCGCCAGGCGGCGCGCGGTCTGCTCCTGGAAGCGGAAGAACCCGACCGATTCGCCAATGGTGTCGTACTCCAGGCCAACCGCGAGCTGCTTGCGCAGCTCCACCGGAATGCCGTTCTTCACGCACAGCTTGACCGGCTCGTCGCCGGCTTCGAAATCGCGGTCGATCAGCAGGCGGTTGGTGGTGTCGCCGGCCACCAGGGCGCTGAGGATGCGCTCGTCGTACAGCACGTCGGCATCCATCAGCAGGACGTCGCCGCCACGCGTAAGCGCATCGGCCACCGTATGCACGGTCAGCACGCTGCCCAGGTCGTAGCGGGAGTTCAGCACGATTTCCGGGTAGGGGTCGCGCCCGAGCCGGTCGAGCTCGGCTTCCACGTGTCCCGGCTGGAAACCCAGCGCCAGCACGATCTCGTCCACACCCGCCGCATCCAGCATGCGCAGATGCCGCTCCAGCAGGGTGACACCGTCAAAGCGCAGCAGGCACTTCGGGAACTGCTCCCCGGGCTGTTGCTGTAGTCGCAGGCCAAGGCCCGCGGCAAGGATGATTGCTCGCATTCGTTCTCCGCACCCATGCAAATTGCATCAATCAATCGGCAGCGCGTGGCCGGCCCGCTGAATCACTGAAACCGCCTGGTGCCTGGCCTGGCTTGCGCACGCGCCGCGGCGCCGCCAGGTCCTTCACCGTCTATTTCAGGGACTCGGCAGGCATGGCCGCACGCCGCCGCTGGAATTTCCGTTCGCTCAAATGTAAATACAGCAGGCCCGGCGCGCCGAGCCCGATCTCGCGGGCGCGCTTGGCCAGCGACAGCGCCAGCGCCGCCTCGGGCGGCAGGCCGACGATGGGGGCCAGCAGCAGGTAGCCGCCTTCCTGCGCCCCCAGCGAGCCGGGAATGGCAAACGCCGCGCCGCGAATGGCCTGCCCGACGCTCTCCAGCAGCAGGGCGTCGAGCCAGCTGACCGGATGCCCCAGGAAATGCAGCGCCAGCCAGACTTCGCCGGTGCCGACCAGCCAGCCGGCCAGGCTCAGCGCGAAGGTGCCCGCCACCTTGCGGCGGTCGCGGTACATGCCATGCACGGCCGCGTCCACGGCATCGGCACGCATCGTCAACCCGGACCAGTCGCGCTTGCCAAACAGCTTCGACAGCACGCGCAGGACCCGGCCGAACAAACCCCGCTTCTGGATGACGTAGAACGCCACGATGCACAGCGCCAGCACAGCCGTGACAATCAGGGTCGGCGTGCGCAGGTCCGAGAGCGCATCCTGCCCGCCGCGCCCGCCGTGTCCACCGTACAAGGTGAACAGCGCCAGGCCGATAAACGCGAACACCATCTGCGCGAGAGCCTGCATGGTGGTACTGACCGTAATGGCGGCGGCGGCGTCGCGCATGCGCGTGCCGCGCTGCGCCAGGTAGCGCACCATCAGCACCGGCCCGCCGATCTGCCCGGCGGGCAGCAGGCTGTTCACGGACTCGCCCGCCCAACGCGCCAGCAGTGCGTTGCACATGGTGCCGCGCCCGGCCCGGCGGTCGAACAAGACGAAGATGGCGCCGGCGTCCAGCGCCAGYGGCAGCAGGTGGAATGCAGCGACCAGCGCCAGGCCCCAGCCTGCGGACATCAGCGTCGACGCGACGGAGCCGAATCCTTGCCAGGCGAGCAGCGCGACAAACAGCGCCGCGCCGATCGACAGCAGGAAGATGGCGGCACGGGTCATGCGCGGGGTTTCTGGCCTGGCGCCAGTCTCTTGAATACCTGCTTGAAGCCAAAATAGGCGATCGCGTCCTTCATATTGGAGATGAAGCGCAGCCACGGGYGCATGCCCGGATCGGTGACGTACTCAAACGTCAGCGACACCCGCATCTCGTTGGCGCCGGCCGGCGTAATGCGGTGGCGCAGCTTGTCGCCGTCGAAGAACACCAGGCCGCCGGGGGTGGTCTGCACCGAACCGGGCTCGTCGGGCACATCCGCATTGCGGGTGTGCAGTTCGTAATCGAGGCGGCAGGAGGATTCTTCGATCACGCCCAGCAGCAGCGTGTAGCGGCGGCCATCGTAATAAGAGGTGTCGTAATGCCAGCCGATGTGATCGCCGGGACGCGTGTAGTAATAGAGCGCGTAGGCATGCGGGTCGGTGTCCGGGGACAGCAGCAGCTTTTCGCCGCACATCTGCTCCAGCCAGCCGATCAGCGCCTTCGACCGATACAGTTCCGCGATAAACGGGGCAAGTTCGTCGATCGTGTGGCGGCTGACGCTGCCGCCCTGCTTGTGGCCGGGCAGGTAGTTGCGGTTGATCTTGGGCACCAGCGCGCGGGCGCTGGCGACCAGTTGCGCGGTGACTTCCGGCGCCAGGAATTCCTCCAGGTGCAGGAAGGCGTCCTGGCGCTCGAAATCGGCGCGCAGCTTCACGTTGTCCAGCATGGCGGTGCGGCTGGCCACTGCGGACTCGGGATCGGGCGTGCCGGTTGGCGTGGCCGGCTTCGGGCGTGGCGAAACCGTCGCGGCGGCCTGGACGGAAGGTGCGTCCAGCGCGATGTCGTTGGTGGCTTGCTCGCTCATCGGGGTTCCTCAGATCTTCGTCGAAGTCGGAGCCGTGACCGGCCGGGGGCGCCGCATGACGCGCCAGTAGTCGAAGACGACCCATGCCGCGAACAGCGGCGCGCCGATCGACGCCGCCGTCAGGAACGGCGCGATGCCGCTGGTCAGCGTCACCAGCGGGAGCAGGTAAAGCACGTCTTCGGTCTCGAATCCCCCCGCGGAGGCCTGCTTCGTCCCGCTTTTCCCCACGCGCTCTTCGATACGCATGCGAAGAAAGAAGATCAGCGCCACCRCTACGCCAGCCAGCGTGCCTAGCAGCACCGGCGACAGCACCCCGTTGGCGGCCTCGTCCGAAATCGCCACGCCCATGCCGACGAACAGCAGCACCGTAATCAGGGCATCGCTCGCCAGGTCATAAAAATGGCCTATCTTGCTTGATTTTCCGCTAATTCTCGCCAACTCGCCGTCCGTATGGTCAACGAAGTTGGAGATCACGATCAGCAGGGCCCCGTAATTCGTCCACGCATATCCGCCCTGCATCAGGCAGGCAACACCGGCCAGGCCAATCAGCAGCCGCAACGTGGTCAGGTGGTTAGGGGTGATCCAGGAGTCCTTGAGCGGGCGCACAAGCGCGCGCGCCAGACGGGCGTCCCAGGTACGTGGAGCGGGAGGCTCGCCGCGAGAATTCTTTGGATTGTTGTTCATCTGGAAAAAGGTCCACCGGCAGGAAAGCTGTCACACGGCTGGCATACTAGCGCCAGTTCCCGCGCCTTGCATTGCGGGAACTCAGCGGCCAGGCCGGCCGGATCGCTTTACAGGGATACCGCCAGTCAAACCGCTATGGTAAGCGATGTGACCCGCAACGGTACGCGCGCGGTGCCGGATTGACAAGTCCGGGCGCGCTTGCCGGCACTGCGCCGCACCTTCATCGGCTTGCCTGCAAGCAGCCGACTGGCGGCACGGACCAGGCGCCGGCAACAAGATAAACCGGCGCGGATCGCTATGCCTGGCGTCACGGCACATTGCCTTCACTTGCTGGCGCCAGGGCTGCATCCTGCGCGGACGTGGAAGCGCCGGCTGCCGGCATGTCCCGCACACGCGGCGCGCCTGTCAAGGCATCGACAGGCGCACTCACCGGTGAACTTGCGGATACCGGCCCCGGCACGGCATCCGCAAATTCCCGCCCCAAGGGCGCGCTGGCGCCACCGGGCGGCAAGGCCGCTGGCGGTGCCGCCGCGCTGGCCTCCATCGCAGGCGCCGGCTCCGGCGCCTGCGCCGAGTGTGCCGGGCGCCTGGGCGCGGGCGGGGCTTCAGGCTTCGAGGCCGTCCCGAAGAAGCGCTGGTACCAGCCGCGTATGGTCCAGCCCAGCGCCTCGAACAAGCCGGTCTCTTCGTGCTTCACAAAGCGGACGTTCGGGTCGATCACGCGGGCCCGGAGCGAACGCTGGAAGAAGTCGCCCACCACGCACGCCCATGGCGCGGGCCAGCCTGGCCACCTTGGCCGGGCCCACACTCTGCATCAACTGCGCGGTGATCGTGTTCTTGGAATACACCAGGCCGTCGCGCAGGCTCATGGCGCGCCCGCTCGGGGGGCCATCGTCGGAAGGCCGCCAGACCTCGCCGCCGGCCAGGGGGATCTCCACCGCCTGGTCGACGAAGGTATCGTCGGGACTGGCGCCTTGCTCAAACGCCGCGCCATAGACAAACGGCTTGAACGTGGAGCCCGGCTGGCGCTGTGCCTGCTGCACGTGGTCGAAGGCATCCTGGCTGAAATCGCGGCTGCCGACCCAGGCCTTGATCTCGCCGCTGCGCGGGTCCAGCGCGAGGAAACCGGCCTGGATGCGGGTCTTCGACTGCCGCAGCGCCTGCATGAAGACACCGTCGGCCAGCAACTGCTTCATGACTGCCTCGGGGGTCAGCCCGGATTCCCGCGCCGCCCGGTACTCCGGCGTCTCGCGCACGAAGGCCTGCACCAGCTCCTTGTTGGCAGCCCAGCCCGAGCGCGGCGCCCACGCTGCATTCGCTATGCCCTGCAACTGGTTGCCCTGGCGCGCCACGGCCTGGTTGGCCATCGCCTGCAGGCGCGAATCGATGGTGGTGCGTACCACCAGCCCGTCGGTGTAGATGTTGTAGTCGTTGCGGTCCGCCCAGGTGATCAGCCATTTGCGCAGTTGCTGCGCGAAGTGCGGCGCGGGGCCCGGCGGCTCGGTCTGGCGCTCGAAATCGATACGCAGCGGCCGCTTCTTCAGCGCCTCGTACTTGGCAGGATCCAGCTTCTCGTACTTGACCATCTGCGCCAACACGGTATTGCGCCGCTGCACGGCACGCTCGGGATTGATGACCGGGTTGTAGTAGCTGTTGCCCTTGAGCATGCCGATCAGCGTGGCGCTCTCCAGTACGTCCAGCTTGCCGGCGGATTTGTCGAAGTAAGTACGCGCCGCCATCTCGATGCCGTACGCGTTGTACAGGAACGGCACCGTGTTGAGATAGGTCTCGAGGATCTCGTCCTTGGTATAGAGTGCCTCGATCTTCAGCGCGGTAATGGCTTCCTTGAGCTTGCGCGTGAGCGTGGGCGCGCGGCCGATCTCATCGGGGTAGAGATTGCGGGCAAGCTGCTGGGTAATGGTGGAACCACCCTGCCGGTTGCCGGAAAAGGTATGTAGCGCTGCCGACCCCATGCGCCGCCAGTCCAGGCCGAAGTGCTGGTAGAAGCGGTGATCCTCGGTGGCGATCAGCGCTGTCGTCACATTGGGCGAGATGTCGGCCAGCCGGACCCAGTCGCGGTTGGCCCATTTGAACACCGCCAGTTCCTTGCCGTCCGCCGAGAGCACTTGCGCGGGCTGGTCCGACTTGGCCTTGCGGATATCGCTGATGCCCGGCGTGAACGGGATCAACACCAGCACATACAGCAGGAACAGCGCCGGCACGGCAGCCAGCGTCTTGAGGACACCGCGCCGCGTAGGGCGCCGCAGGCGGGCAAGCCGCTCGGCGGCGTGGGTCTTGATCTGGGCCAGGTTCATGAAGCAAGCAACATCGGAGTCACATTCCGGCGCAACACACTGGCACACCGTCGATGGAAAGGCCTGCATCCTACCAAAATCGCTTCAAGCTTCGCAGTGCCGTGTCAAACACCCAGGCCATTTGCTCCTTGGTCAAGCCCTCCTGGACGCATCAACGCCCGGATCGAGAGCCGTAGCGATGTCCAGGCGTGTTTTTCATGATTCCTCCATGACAGGCCGGTGTGGCTAGGTCACTCACGGTCACGTTCGGCCTTCAGCAGCTTGAGGCGCGTCTGTCCATCGGGCGTGAAGTGGGTGCCGAATCGCACCAGCCCGGCCTGATGCAGTTGACAACTCATGGTAAAGCTGAGAAGCATGCCCGGTTCGGTCTCTTCGATCGCGATGCCGATGGATTTCAGCCTCGGCTCGTAGCGCAGCAGCRTCGTTTCGATTTCGCGCTTTAGCGTGTGCGCTGACGCGGGTAGATGCCGGTAGATCCTGGACAGATCGCCAAGCCCATAATCCGGCAAATGCGCCAGGCTGCCGCGACGGCTATTGAGGATGCGCTGGATGTTGTCCTGCACGGACAGGAACGTCTGCGTCGCCACATCGAAATCGTCGACGGCCACGCCATTCGCAAAGTATCCCGTCACCGCTTCAAAGAGGCCCGGCCCGCTCCGTGTCACGCGTCCACCCCGGTTGTCGTTGCCGGCTCCTCGAAGTCCAGGCCAATACCGTCGTCCCCGGAGAACGACAGGCGAATCGATGCCGGTGCCTGCTGGTCCGACATGCGCACCAGCAGCTCACGCGACAGTACCGGCAGGATCTGCTGATCGAGCAGACTGTCGATATTGCGGGCGCCGGAATCGGGCAACAGGCAGGCCCGCACCAGCTCGGCCACCAGCGTGTCGTCGCACCGCAGTGGCACGCCAAAGCGGCGCGCGATGCGGTCAGCCACCTTGCCGAGCTTCATCCGCACGATCAATGCCATGGCGTCGGCCGACAGCGGGCGGTAGGCAATGGTCTGGAAGCGTGCCAGCAGTGCCGGCTGGAAGTGGTCGATCAGCATCGGGCGAATCGCCTCCATCAGCGTCCCGGTGGCGAGCTCGACGCCGGCCGCGGCGGCGGCGTCGGCTGCCGCCAGAATCTGCTCGCTTCCGAGATTCGAGGTCATCAGGATGACGGTATTGCGGAAGTCGATCACCCGGCCTTCGCCGTCGCGCATGAAGCCGCGATCGAATACCTGGTAGAACAAATTCAGTACGTCACGGTGCGCTTTCTCGACCTCGTCGAGCAGGATGACGCTGTAGGGCCGCTGGCGGACCGCCTCGGTCAGGACACCGCCTTCCCCGTAGCCGACATAGCCCGGCGGCGAACCCTTCAGCTGCGAGACGGTGTGGGCTTCCTGGTATTCGGACAGGTTGATGGTGACAAGCGAACGCTCGCCACCGAACATCAGGTCGGCCAACGCGCGCGCCGTTTCGGTCTTGCCCACCCCCGAAGGCCCCGCCAGCAGGAACACGCCCAGCGGCGCCTCCTCGGATTTGAGTCCCGCCTTGGCGGCCCGCAAGCTCTTGCTGAGGGCGGCTAGCGCCTCATCCTGGCCAACCACGATGTGCCCCAAGCGCCTTTCCAGCGCCAGCAAAGTGGCCAGCTCGCTGGACAGCAGGCTGTCGACGGGAACCCCTGTCCAATCGGCAATCACCTGTGCAATGGCGGTCTCGTCCACTTCCGCATGGATCAGCGCGGCCTGACCGTGCTTGGTCAGCATCTCGTAGGCAGCCTGGATCGATGGCGTCAGATCCCGCCGTGCAGACTCGTCGGCAGTGGTTTGCCATTGCGCACGCAATTCGATCAGTGTCTCGGCGGCCCCCTTCTGTTCGGCAAAGGCGCGCTCAAACTGTTCGAGCTCAATGGCGAGCGCAGCGAGCCGGGCATCGATGGCCGCCAGTCGTTTGCCGACATCCGCGCCGATGGCCCCTTGGTCCTGCAGCAAGGCAGTCCGCTCGACCTCCAGCGCCGCGCGTTCCGCCTCGCGGGAGGAGATGGCCACCGGTGTGGCCTCCAGGCTCATGCGCACGCGGGCGGCGGCGGTATCGAGCAGATCGACGGCCTTGTCCGGCAGTTGGCGTCCGGTCAGATAGCGGCGCGACAGCCGCACGGCGGCGCCGATGGCGGCATCGGTGATGTGCACGCCATGGTGCTGCGCATACCGTTCCTTCAGGCCGCGCAGCATCAGGCAAGCGCCATCGTCGTCGGGCTCATCGACCTTGACCATCTGGAAGCGCCGCTCCAGCGCGGCGTCGCGCTCGAAGTACTGCTTGTATTCGGACCACGTCGTCGCCGCGATCGTGCGCAGCTCGCCGCGCGCCAGGGCGGGCTTTAGCAGGTTGGCGGCATCGGCACCGCCTGCGGTGTTGCCCGCACCGATCAGCGTGTGGGCTTCGTCGATGAATAGCAGCACGGGTGTCGGCGATTGCTGCACGGCCTCGATCACGTTCTTGAGGCGTTGCTCGAACTCCCCCTTGACGCCGGCCCCGGCCTGCAGAAGGCCCAGGTCCAGCGTCAGCACGCTGACGTTCTGTATGACAGCCGGGACATCCCCTTCCGCGATTTTGAGCGCAAGGCCTTCGACCAGCGCAGTCTTGCCCACACCAGGTTCGCCAACCAGGATCGGGTTGTTCTTGCGGCGCCGCGCCAGGATGTCGACCATCTGGCGAATCTCGACGTCGCGGCCAAATACCGGATCGATCTTGCCGTCCCGGGCCTTCCGGGTGATGTCGGTCGTGAAGCGGGCCAGCGCCGATGTATCGGCCTGACCGGGCATCGGCCTGGTCGGGGTGGGAGTGACCGGCGCCGGCGACAGCGGGCCGGGAGCCGGCCTGGCCGGCTCGCCAGCGTCGGGAGCGGCTGCCTCGGTCGAGATGTTGTCGAGTTCATGCATCAGCCGCTCGATCTGGATGGCGGATACGCTCAACAGCGCCCAGGCGCCGGGCGCCCGCAGCAGGTGTGGCGTTTCGGCCAGCGCGGCCAGCAGGTGCGCGGAGCGGATCGACGTGGACTCTCCGGGCGCCGGGGCTTCGAGCGATGCGCGCATCCATGCGGCCTCCAGCCACTGGCCGAGGCGTTGTGACAGGCCAGGCTTGCCGCGCAGGTCATGCGGCAGCCGGTCGATGGCGGCGAGCAGCCCGTTCCAGATGCCGTCCACATCGAGTTCATAGCGCCGCAAGATCGCCAGCAGATCGCCGTCGCCCAACTCCAGCAGCTTGATCAGCCAGTGTTCGACCTCGATGTCCCGGTGGGCGCGTGTTTCGCACAGGCGGGCGGCGTCGGTCAGGGCACGGGCGCAATGGTCGTTGAGACGACGCAGAAACGGGGAGAGGTCGCGGGTGGTCATGGAAAAGAAGCGGGACGCGGGGTGAAGAAGGAAGTGCGCGGCCCCCTGCACCGGGTCCGCGCGAGATGGCAGGCCGGCGGTGGACGCCGGCCAGGCGCGTATTAGGAGCGCTCGTTCCAGCTGTCGGCGTGGATGATGTTGCCGTCCTTGTACGACCAGGTGATTTTTTCGTAACGCAGCTCGATGTCTTCGAGGTGGTTGTGCTTCTCAAAGGCCGGATTCTTGATATCCAGCATCTTCGGCGTGACGCCGACCACCTTSACGTTYTCGAGCTTGGTGTTGAAGTACTCYTTYTCCTTGCCGGCGTCRTCGATCTTGTACCACTTGATCTCGACCGACTTCAGGGTCTGGCCGCTGGTGACCGCCTTGTACAGATACGGCGTCGAGGCATCGGTTTCCTTGGTAAAGACGACCGGCTTGTGCACGCGCGTGCCAGTCAGCTTGCCGGTGTTGGAATCCGTGGGAATACTGACGGCGTGATCGAAGGCGACCACCTCGACGCTGCCCTCGCGGCTATTGACCGTGACCGAGCCTTTGATATCGGCGCCGCCATCGTCCATGATCCACATGTATGCGGGAATTGCCATTTCTTCTTTCTCCTTCTACTGGAATGAACAGGCCGGATGGCCCAAAGTTGCCCGATTGGCACGATCGCCGTCGCGGCAATCAGGGATGAGCGTGATCTCGACACGTCGGTTGGCGGCACGCCCCGCTTCGGTGTCGTTGGCGGCTTTGGGACGGGTATCGCCATAGCCTTGAATCGCGAACTGGGTCGGCGGCAAGCCGGCCGCGTCGGCCAGCCAGTCGCGCACTGACGCCGCACGGGCCTCGGAGAGCTTGAGGTTGCTGCCAGGATTGCCTACGGTATCGGTGTGCCCGGCCACCAGCACGCGCTTGTCCGGGTGAGCCTTGATCATCTCCAGCGCGCCGATCAGCACGCGATTCGAGCCGGGGTTGAGAGCCGCGCTKCCGCTCCTGAAGAGCGACAGGCTGTCCAGTTCGATGGTCGATGGCGGCGGTGCCGGCGGTCGATACGCGGCGATCAGGGCATTGAGCGGCGCCAGCAGCCCGGCGCCACGATAGAAGCCCAGGCCAAGGCGCGGCGGTATGCCAACGCGTTCGTATTGATCGAGTTCGTCGCGATCGCGCTTGATGGCCTGCAGTGCATCGACCCGGGCGGCGTCATGCTCCGGTCCGATGGCGCGATAGCGCGCCATATCGCCCACGACGCGCGCCACCAGGGCACGGTTCTGCCAGGCGGAGGCCGCGGCGGCCGCGCAGAAGGCCAGYGCGAGCCAGGCAAAGGCGTGGGCAATGGCGCTCGGTAGCGCCCGACGCACGGGCTGCCGGGCGATTCCCCGGATCAGGGGTTCCGGCAGCGGGTAGCGTGCACGGCGGCCATCCCTGGCGATGCGGGCAAGCGCGGTCGCTTGCTCGATGAAGCGGGCATACAACGAATCCGCGGCAGGGCTGCCCTCGGTGGCGGTCACGCCGAACGCTGCAACGTGCACCCGATGGCTGCCGCGCTGGCTATCGAGCAGCGCAGGGAGCAAGGCGCCACACGCCCAGCGCGCCAGGGCATCGAGCCGTGCGGCGCGGTGCATGCGGGCCTCGCGATCCGTCGGCAGCGCGGCCCGCGCGTGAAGCAGGACGCGTGCGGCAATCTGGGCGGGCAGCGTATCGCCTTGCATCACTTCGGCGCCGGAGATGCCGAACCAGGGGCAATCGTCCGGGGCACCGTTGCTTCGGGTGACTTCTTCCGCGTACACGGCAACGCAGACCGGCAGGTCGTAGCCAACCCCACCGCTGGCCTCGCCGATGGCCGAGCGCCAACGCCGAAGCCCGGCGTTCAGCACGGCCGCGTCGCGGGCCTGGTCGGCGCCGATCAGGTAGGCGATGGCATCCGGACCCTGCCCTTCGCGCCAGCGCTTGAGGGCGTCAGCCACATGTGCAAGCCGGGTCGGGTCATCGACGCGCACCCAGATCGCCGCGTCCGTGATTCGGACCAGATCCTCGCCGAATGCCAGCGGCGGAGCGCCCGATGCGTCCCCAATCGCCAATACCAGCGGTGTATTGCGCCGGATGCCATGGGGCAGCCCATCCAGCGACGCATCGATGGCTTGCAGCACCGGCTGCGCGGCGCGCTGCCGTGCGCGCACCCGGCGCGTGGCAACAATGATCGCCAGAAGCGCCAGCCCGATCGTGAAGGCAGCGAACAGGAGGTTCCATGTCGCCGGCCATGGCGAGCTGAACGCCAGCCAGGCCAGCGCGAGCACTGCGATCCAGCCGAAGAGCGTGCGGTAGGGGTAGCCGGTCACGAATACCCTTTCAGCCGACGAGCCGGGCGATCGCGGTGGCCAGCCACCGGTCCAGCGCAAGGTAGACGAGGCCGGTGCCGGCGCAGGCGCTCACCACCCAGGCGAGCGGCGTCAGATGACCCCGCCATCGGCGCGCGTTGCCGTCTGTCACCAGCACCGGGCCATCCGACTTAAGCCATCCGGCACGATCCAGGCGTTCATCGATAGCGTGCATCAGCGCGACACGTGCGCCGGCGCCCTCCAGCGCGAACCTGCCCTGGAAACCCAGCCCCAATACCGCGTGGAAAACGGCGAGCAGCGGCAGCACTGGCCGCGCCTCACCCAGGCGCCGCTCGATGCGAGCGATGAGCGCTTCCCCGGCATCGTGACTCTGGAACTCCTGCACCTGCAGGGGCTCGCGTTCCCACGCGTCGCGATCTTTTTCGGGCAGCCTGCCCAGCGCGACTTCGTCAAGCAAAGCACATTGCGCATAGATGGCATCCTCGACGACATCGGCGGGCTGGCCGGCCGCCAGGAATTCTTCGCGCAGACGGGAAACCTGTTCGTCGCATTTCGCGCGGAATGCTTCGAAGCCAGTAGGCTGATCGTCATCAGCGAGCGCGGTGACGGTCAGGGCCGTGTCGCGCAAGGCGAGCGGCAAAATCGAGATGGAGTTCGTCATGCAGGCAAAACCGCGTAGAGTTCAAGTGATACGTCCGGCAGCGACGCAGGAACGTAGAACTGACAGGCGCGCGCGGCCAGCATGCGCCTGAACGCCGGGTGCGCGCTATCAAGCGCAAAATACTGGTTCTCGATGCGCACGGGGATGGCTGCAGGCACGCGCGACATCGCGCGCAGCGGGATGCCGGGCAGCGCGGAGTTGACGATCTGCTCCACCTCGTCAGGCGCGCCCGCCTTGCACAGGCGCGGCAACTGTTCGAGCAGCGCGTGAGCGGGAAGTCCCGCCTGGACGGACAGGTAGTATTCGGCGCCTTCGACCAGGCGCTCGTCGAGGATCTTGCCGACCCAGACGGTGGGCCGTAGGCGTTCCAGCGCAACGGGTACCACCCGTGACGGGATCACCGTGTCGAGCAGGGTACGAATCAGCGACTCCAGTTCCTCGAACACGGGCTCCGGCGCGAGGTGGTCGTAAGGCGGGATGGCCTGCAGGGTCTCCGTGGTGGAAAACGTCAGCAGCGATCCGGCCAGACGGGCAAGGATGCCGTAGAGCCGCTCGGGATGCTGCTGCGGCACGGCGCACAGGCGAGCCAGTTCCGGCCACGTACTGTTGACGCTGTGCAGCAGCCAGAACAACGCCACATCGGCAACGGCGTAATCGGCGATCTGGTCGGATCGTTCGCGGCGGCGCACCGACAGGCTCGCGCTCTTGGCGCTGAGTATTTCGGAGAGCCGCTTCATGCGGCCGGTGAGCCGCTCGCTTGCCGACAGGAAAAGGCAGGGCGGCACAAAGGCCGGATCGGCCTCGAAGCGCCCCTGGGACGTCCGCACCAGCCGAGCGACCGGGCAGGTCACATAGTCATCGTGCGATTCGAAATCGAACATCAGCGCCAGCGCATGCCGCTCAACGCTGATCTCCTCCTTGCCTTCCCCATGCAGGTCGGCGACTTCCAGATATTCGCGCACGAAGCGGCGCGGCCGGGCGGGCCGTTCCCCGGCTTCAATGCAGTTGCCGCCTTGCGCATCGATCAGCGGCAGGCCGATCCCCACGACCACCGCGTCGATGTGCGCCGGCACGTCGGCCAGATCCCGTGCCGCGGGCGTGCGGTCTGCCGTCTCGGTATCGATCACCGTTCCGTCCGGCAGCCGGAGGGCCAGCGAACTGACCACCAGACGGTGAACGGACAGGGCCTGCTGGTCAAGGGCAACGCGCACAGTGCCCCACGGATCGGGGCTGGCAAGGCGCGCGACGTGCTCGTCGGCATACCGGTCCCATTGCGCCTGTTGCTGGAAATGCTGCGGGGTCATGAAAATTCCCTGTGCCCACAGCGGTCTTGTTATCTTCATCGTGATCGGCTGGTACGTGGAAAGGCCCTTTCCGCATGGGAGCGCCGCACGCTGGCTGTCGAGCCAGCGTGCGGCGGCGCTACGTCATGTCAGCGCTACGTCGACACTCACAGTTGCCGGTCAGTTCTTCGCTTTCGGCATCTGCGAAACGAGCGACAAATTGATGTCCATGCCTTCAATCTGGAAGTGCGGCACGATGAAAAGCTTGATGCGGAAGAAACCCGGGTTGTCCTCGATATCCTCGACGACCACCTTGGCCTCCCGCAGCGGATGGGAAGCCTGCAGTTCATCGCCCGGATCGGTCATCTCGGTCACGAGCGTCTTGACCCAGGTGTTCAGCTCCAGCTCCAGCAGGCGGCGGTCCTTGGTGGTACCGATGTTCTCGCGCTGAATCAGCTTCAGGTAGTGGGCAATACGCGAGAGCAGGAAGATATACGGCAGGCGCGCATTGATGCGGCTGTTGGCGGTGGCTTCCTTGGTGTCGTAGAGCGTCGGCTTCTGGGCAGAGTGGGCGGAGAAAAAGCACGCGAAGTCATGATTCTTGTAATAGGACAGCGGGATGAAACCCAGATTGGCGAACTCGAACTCGCGCGTTTCCGGGATCAGCACCTCGGTCGGGATCTTGGCCTGGTTGCCTGTGCCCAGGTCATACAGGTGGATCGGCAGGTCCTCGACCAGGCCGCCGGCCTGCGGACCACGAATCTGTACGCACCAGCCGTTCTTGATGAAGCTCTGCACCATGTTCGCGGCGAACGCGAACGAGGCGTTGGCCCACAGGTAGCGGGTGTGATCCGGGCCCTTGACCGCCTCGGTGTAGTTGAAGGCGCGTACCGGCACGGTTTCCGGGCCATAGGGCAGCCGCGCCAGGAAATTCGGCAGCGTCAGGCCGATATAGCGGGCATCGTCCGACTCGCGGAAGCTCTTCCACTTCAAGTACTCGGCGCGATCGAAGTAGTTGCCGATGTCGCGGATGCTGGCCACCTCTTCCATCGATTCCTTGCCGAAGAAGGCCGGCGAGACCGAGCCGATGAACGGCATATGCGCCGCTGCGGAGACCTTGGAGATGTTGCGCAGCAGCGCGATATCCTGCGGGCCGCGGTCGAACGCGTAGTTCGAGATGATCGAGCCAATCGGCTCGCCACCCGGCGTGTCGTACTCCTGGATGTAGGTGTGCAGGTACAGGCCGCTCTGGATGACCTCGGGCGTGTCCTCGAAATCCTGTCGCAACGCGTCTTTCGAGACATCCAGCACTTCGATCTTGACATTCTTGCGGAAGTCGGTGCGATCAACGAGGAACTTGAGGCCGCGCCAGGCCGATTCGATCTGCTGGAACGTCTCGTTGTGCATGATCGCGTCCAGCTGGCGGCTGATCTGCTGGTCGAGGTGCTCGATATGGAAATCGAGCAAGCTCTTGTCAAGACGGTCCACCTGCTGCGACGAGTCCTGGATCATCTTCAGGAACACGCTTATCGCCTGGGCGACGCGTTCATCCAGCGACGATTCGGAGAGCGCATCGGCGCTCTGGAAGGACTCCACCGGACGCGTGGACTTGACCGGCGTCAGGTTGATCTTCTCGCACAGGGATTCGTAGACGCTCTTGCCCGGCGAGTCCAGGACAACGGTATCTGCTTCGCTATTGCCGCGTGCGGCGATCTCATGCTTGGTCATGGGGTTCACTCCTCAGGGAACGGCGCTTATTGGACGGACGGGGAAGCCGGCGCGGCCTCGCCGATCTTCTGCAGATCGGCGCGCAGGCGCTCGGACAAGGCCGGGTCCTTGAGGATCTTTTCCAGTTCGCGGCGGAACATCGCGTTGTCGAGCAGGTTCGACTTCAGGTCGCGCAGCAGATTGCGGGCGGCCATCAGCGCGCGCAACTCGGGCACCTTCCCGGCGACGACTTCCGGCTTGAAGTCGTCCATCGCGCGGAAGTCCAGATCAACCGGCAGTTCCGTGCCGTCGCCGACCAGCGTGTTCTCGACGGCGATCCGTGCCTTCGGGTTGAAATCGGCGAGGACCGAATTGAAGTTGTTCTTGTTGATGGACACCTTCTCACGCTCGGCAAGCGCCCGCGTGTCCTGACCGTTGCTGTAGTCGCCCATCACCAGCAGCTTGAGCGGCAGTTCAACCTTCTTCTGCGCGCCCCCCGTATGCAGGTCGAGCTTGATATTGACCCGTGCCTTGGGCACTTCGTTCTGGAARCTCTCWGCCATCGCTTGCTCCTTTCTTATATCTGATTTAAACGTTTTCTAATTCTTTCGATAACGATCAGTAAGGCAATCCGGCGCAATTAGTAGCATGGATACCCATTCGATGGATATAGGACCAGTACGAATTTATGTTAAATAAATGTTAAATTTAAAAAACGGCATATAAGGTATTTATGGCATATAAAAAGACGTTTAAAGTCCTGCGTCAGCATCGATCACGCCGACAACGGAGCGGAAACCATGACGGATCCGGATGAACAACGGAGGACATACGGCAGTGCGCCGTTCAAGGGATTGACCGGGCGCCAGGCTTACTTCCTTGAGGTGCCCGGCACGGCCAGCGCCGCCGACCTGTCGGTGGTGTCATTCGAAGCGGTGGAGCGCATGGGTGAGCCCTATACCGTCACCATCCTGCTGACGCACCCCTTGCCGCTTGACCGGGCCGACTATCTCGGCAAGGACGCGACGTTCCTGATCGATCCCGGAGACGGCACCAGGCCTACCGCAACACCTACAAGGCGATCCCGTCCGACCGGCGTTTCCGGCTGCCGCTGCATGAAGAAAAATGGCCGCGGATCCACGGCACGCTGAGCGCGCGCATCACCTCGCCGGGCCAATACAAGTATGCCTACGTCACCAGAAAAACGGCTCGCGAAGGCCATGTCCTGCCGAAAATTCCGTCCTGTAGCCCCACCTTCCATCGTTGGCATTGCAACTAAACGGCGATCCGCAACATCAAATTTCTTTAAATTTCTTCAAAGAATAGGACACGTCCGATTGATCCTCTCCGCACTCACCCAGTAG
>NZ_JBFTLX010000015.1:0-60872 GCF_056396665.1 Cupriavidus sp. 05T313
CTGAACATCATCGCCAAGACACTGAAACTGGACCTGCCGTTCAAGATCGAGGAACACGTCACCTACACCAAGGAACAGCGTGAACTCGTCAAACAGAAACTGCGCGATCTTGGCTACACCGTGACGGATGCGCCATACCCGGTTACGCCGGCGGATTGAGGGAGACGTTGACCATGGACGCGCAGAAGAAGCCCGAACCCGCGACGGACACGCCGCCCTCAGCCAGTGGCATGGCACAAGCACTGAGTAATGACGGCAAACCAGCCGCTATCAATTCGGAAGAACCCAGGCCGAAGAGGCGCGTGATTCGGCCGCCACCCACCATGGAACAGCGCTTGAAGACGATGCTGTCGGCGCCGAATCCACTGATGGAAGCCGCCTGGCCACTCGCTCTCGCTGTTGCGGAGATGCCGCCGGTGAAGGATCGGGAGATGGTTCCGCATCTCCATGACATCGTGACAGCGGAGTTGAAGGATTTCCAGGAACTGGCCGAACGGGCGAACATCAAGCACGAACATATTGTCGCTGCGCACTATTGCCTCTGCAGCGCCATCGATGAAGGCGTTCAGCGGCACGATTGGGGGCAAGGCTGGTGGACGACGAACAGCTTGCTGGTCCTGCACCATCAGGACAACCGGGGCGGCGAGCGCTTCTTTCAGCTGCTGGCCCGGCTGCTGAAAAACCCGACGGAGAACATCGACGTCATCGAGGTGATGTACATCCTGCTGTCACTGGGATTCCAAGGCCGCTATTGCAAGATGCCAGATGGAACACAGCGTATCAATGCCATTCGCCGGCGGCTGTACGACCTGCTGCTACAGCATCGCGGCCCCGTACCGAAAGCACTGTCGCCCCACTGGAAGCCCGCACCGCCTGGCCGCTTCCCCCCGCTGCGCGTCATACCTGTCTGGATCACCGTAGCGCTATCCTCGGTGATCCTCCTCGGAATGTTCATCTCGTTCAAATATCAGCTGTTGGTCAAACAGCGCGAAGTGCTGCAAATACTCACGGACATCGGCAACATGAAGCCACCGCCCCCGCCCATGCCACTACGGCTCACAGAGCGCTTGAAGGACGAGATTGCGCGCGGTGTGGTGGCCGTCAAGGACGATTACCGCCGCAGCACCGTGGTGTTTCGGGGCGACGATATGTTTGGCGCAGGCCAGGCCGAGGTACGCAGGAAACTATTACCAGCGCTCGATAAGCTGGCCGCCGAGTTCAACAAGGTGGAGGGCACGGTGCAGATCATCGGCCATAGTGACAACCAGCCGATCAAGAGCGCCCGCTACCCATCGAATCAGGCACTGTCCGAGGAGCGCGCCACCGTGGTCAGCGAATACCTCGCCAGCAGGGCGTCGCCAAGGAGCGGCTGGAAGCCGTCGGCAAGGGGGATAGCGAGCCGTTGACGGACAACGCCACCGCAACCGCACGCGCCACCAACCGCCGCGTCGAAGTGGTCGTCACCCAATAAGCCAGTTCAGGAGAACACAGGATGCAACGCAGACTCATCAAGAAGGGCGACAAGACCAGCCACGACGGCGTGGTCGCTACCGGGTCCGAGGTGGACCTGCTGGACGGCCAGCCGATGGCCCGCCTGGGCGATCTGGTGGACTGCCCCCAGCACTACCCGGACGGGCGGCCGCACGGCATCAACAAGATCATCGAAGCGACCTCCGGCCTGATGATTGGCGAGCGTCCCGCTGCCTGCGAAGGCGATGGCACCGAATGCGGCTGCGTGCTGATCGGCAGTTCGGACGCCATGGCAGGCTGACTTGGCTCGATACGCTCTACGCACCTTCCCAAACTCAAGGAAACAAGCATGCAGTATTTCGCATTCGGCATCATATCCGTGTTCTCCGCCCTCCTGTTTCCGGCGATCTATCTGGCCGGTTATGGGCTGCGCCGGATCGGCGCCTGGTTCAATCGCGCCGATCCGCCCCGCGACCGTGTTGGTGCCTATGTCATCGCCGCCCTGTTGTTCGGCTTCCTAGTGGGCTCGCTCCTGCAACCCTTGTGGGACTGCCTGCAGACCGGTGAGTCGCTAGGGACATGCGTGATGCGGCATTCGCCAACTGCCGGCCTTGGACAGTGAAGTGCAGGACTGGCTCGCCCGGGATCAACCAGTTGGCCCAACGAGCGGACGGTTCGTCGGCGGGTGAAATCCGAGCCATGGGAAAGCGCGGCACTGACCGTGGGCCTGTCAGGCGATAAGAAGTTGCGCTGCCGAGCTGGCCGCCGCTGTGATCTGCCGCAGGAAACGATGCGCTGGTGCGGGTGCTGCCGGCTGACCGGCAACCAGCCGATGTGTGGGCGGTGACGACCGCGCGGGCTTCGGGGTCGGCCAAGATGCGGGTGTGCATCGATTTTTTGAAAGCGCAGCTTACCGAAGGGCCGCATGTGCTGGCGACGGCGTTGGGGGATGGTGGGGAGTGAGTGGATCCATCACGCCGCCAGCGGCGCAATCTCGCGAGCTATCGCTTCGCCGGCGGCCGCTTGCGCAACGCGCAAGTCATAGGTCGCTTGCAGATTCGTCCAGAATTCAGGCGTGGTGCCAAAGTGCCGCGTCAGGCGCAGCGCAGTATTCGGCGAAATGGTGCGGCGGCAGCGCACGATGTCGTTGATGCGCGGTGCCGGCACGTGCAGGGCCACCGCGAGCGCATTCGCGGACATATTGAGTGGAACGAGGAAGTCCTCGCGCAGGATTTCTCCCGGGTGTGCCGGCTCGATCGTTTCACCGGTTGCGACATCCGAGAGGTCGACCTTGTTAAGGTCCGCACGTTTGATTGTCATGGTGGCCTCGGTGGTCAGTGATAGTCAGTTGGCCGGCAAACACACACTCTTGCGGCGCGCCTGGTTGCTCACAACACCCGCATGATCGATATCGCCGTATCCTGCAAAACCTGCAACACCCGCTCCAGCGCCTGCTCCGCGCTCTCCTCCCCGATCTGCATATTCACGCTCAGCGCGGCGATCACTTTCCCATGGCGATCCCGCAGCGGCACCGCCACCCCCCGCACGCCGATCTGCAACTGCTGCTCGACCAGCGCATAACCCTGCGCGCCCGCCTTCCTGATCTCGGCCAGCAGCCGGTCCTGCTGCATGATCGTGTACGGCGTGTACGGCGTCAGCACGACGTCTTCCAGCCACGCMTTGACCCTGTCCTCAGGCTCCGAGGCCAGCATCATCACGCCGGCGGAAGCCAGCGGCGCCGGCACGCGCGCACCCAGCACAAAACCCGTATTCATCACCCGGCTCGTACCCGTACGGCAGATAAACACCAGTTCCCATGCATCCAGCACGCTCAGGTACGCCGGCTCGCCGACCGCCGCCGTGATCTGCTGCAGGAAAGGCTGCACCGTGCGCGGCAGGCGCGCCGAGTCGAAGTAGGACCAGCCCACCTTGAGCACGCGGGGGGTCAGGCTGAACAGCGTGCCGTCGCTGGTGGTATAGCCCAGATGCTCCAGGGTGAGCAGATAACGTCGTGCCGCGGTACGTGTGAGGCCCGTCAGCTGGGCCGCCTGCGTCGGCGTCAGGCGCGGATGATCGTTATCGAAGGCCTCCAGGATGGCCAGGCCCTTTTCCAGTCCGGCAATCCAGTCGCGCCGGTTCAGCGGTTCTTTATCCATAGCGATAACCCTAGTTCCGAGCGCCAGTCGCTCTCAATGGCGCGATTATCGCACGTATGCGCGCGGATTGCGCTTGTTGCTGCGTCAGATCGGTCCTAACCTTCCCCTACGGCGCGCGCTGAACGCAAGTTCGACGTGATGGAGGAACTGGGCGCGCGCATGGTGCTGGTCTGCAGCAATGTGCAGGGCATCGCCATCGACGATCCCGCGCGCGCCGCCGCCGACCTGCGCGCCATGGCCGAAGCCGCGGCGAAGCGCGGGCTCCTGGTGGGCTTCGAGGCGCTGGCCTGGGCCCGGCACACCAGGCTGTGGCGGCAGGCATGGGATATCGTGCGGCGGGCCGACCACCCCGCGCTGGGCCTGATCCTGGACAGCTTCCACACGCTCTCGCTGGGCGACACGCTGGAAGGCATCGACGAAGTGCCGGCGGAGAAGCTGTTCTTCGTGCAACTGGCCGATGCGCCCCGCATGAGCATGGACGTGTTGTCGTGGAGCCGGCACTACCGCAACTTTCCCGGCCAGGGCGATCTCGCCGTGACCGAGTTTGCACGCGCGGCCATCGGCGCGGGCTATCGCGGACCACTGTCGCTGGAGATCTTCAACGACGAATTCCGCGCGGCGCCCGCGCGCCTGACCGCGCAGGATGGCCTGCGCTCGCTGATCTGGCTCGAATCCGAAGCCGGGGGCCCCGCCCTGCCAGCCGCGCCGCATTTCGGCGGCGTCGACTTCCTGGAATTCGCGGTGGACTATGTAGCCGGACGGGAACTGGGCACGCGGCTGCGTTCGCTGGGCTTCAGCCACGCCGGCCGCCACCGCTCCAAGGCGGTGGACCTGTACCGCCAGGGCGGCGTCAATATCATCCTCAACGCCGAGCAGGACAGCGCCGCCGCGGAGCACTTCCAGCTTCACGGGCCTTCCGTCTGCGCGCTCGGGCTGAAGGTGGACGACGCCCAGCGCGCCGTCTCGCGTGCGCGGGCCTTGCTGTGCAAGGAATGGCGCGAGCCCATCGGCCCGGACGAGCGCAGCATTCCCGCGGTGCGCGCGCCGGACGGCATGCTGTTCTACCTGATCGACGAGAAGGACTCGGACCGCAGCATCTACGAGAGCGACTTCGTGCTGGAACCCGGCTGCGCCGACGACACAGGCGCGGGCCTCACGGCCATCGACCATATCGCCCAGGCCTTGCCACCGCACCGGCTCGACAGCTTCGTATTGTTCTACAAGACGGTGTTCGGCCTGCAGGCCGAGGCGCTGCACGAGATCGCCGACCCGTACGGACTGGTGAAAAGCCGCGCCATGGTCAGCCCGGAGCAGAACATCCGGATTCCGCTCAACGTCTCGGAAAGCAGCCGCACCGCCACCGGCAGGTTCGTCACGGCCTATGCCGGCTCGGGCATCCACCACATTGCCTTCCGTACGCCCGGCCTGAGCGCCACGCTGGAGCGCATCGTTCCCGCCGAGGCCGCCATGCTCCACGTGCCCGACAACTACTACGACGATGTCGGCGCGCGGCTCGGACTGGACGACGCGCTGCTGGAGCGCCTGCGCCGGCAGCAACTGCTCTACGACAAGGATGCCGGCGGCGAATTCCTGCACGCCTACACCGAGCCCTTCCACGACCGCTTCTTCTTCGAGCTGGTGCAGCGCGACGGCTACCTCGGCTTCGGCGCGGCCAACGCCTCGCTGCGCATGGCGGCCCAAGCCCTGGCCAGCCGCAACCACAAGGCCCGGCCCGCCTGAGGCGGGCACCACAATCGTTCCCCGGAGTTTCAAATGCAAGAACCCTGCATCATCTCGGTGGCCATCACCGGCTCGGTCCCCCGCAAGACGGACAACCCCGCCATCCCCATCTCCGTCGCGGAGCAGATCGAGAGCACGCACGAGAGCTTCGAGGCGGGCGCCACGCTGGTCCACCTGCACGTGCGCGACGAAGCCGGGAACTCCAGTTCGGACCCCGCGCGTTTCGCGCAATTGCAGGACGGCATCCGCAAGCACTGCCCCGGCATGATCGTGCAGTTCTCCACCGGCGGACGCGGACGCGCCATGGAGCAGCGCGGCGCCATGCTCGACCTGCGCCCCGACATGGCCGGTGGAGCAACTGAAGAAGGTGCTGCCTGGCGCGACCTGGACCGCGGCGGGGATCGGCCGGCACCAGCTGGAAGTCAACCACTGGACGCTGCAACTCGGCGGCCACTGCCGCACCGGCCTGGAAGACAACGTGCGCTGGGACAAGGACACGCTGGCCGCCAGCAATGCGCAACTGGTCGGCCGGGTAGCGCAGTTGTGCGCGGAGTATGGCCGCGCCGTGGCCACGCCCGCGCAAGCGCGGCAGCTGCTCGGTCTGTGAAGCCCCTTGTACCGAAGCCGCCGAAGCAACGGAACACCGTGCCGTTTTGAGCGGCGCCCATCTCGTGCTAACGTAGAGAAGACCGAATCCGGAGCCTGCCGCTGGCTCCCCCCCACACTTGGACTTCGAAAACCTCTTCTTCATCGGCTTCATGGGCGCCGGTAAGACCACCATTGGCCGGACGGTGGCGCGCCGGCTGGGGCTGCCTTTTTTCGATACGGATCACGAAATCGAGGCGCGTTGCGGCGTGCGCATTCCCACTATCTTCGAGCTGGAAGGCGAGGAAGGCTTCCGCCAGCGCGAAACCCGCACGCTCGACGAGTTGACACAGCGTAAAGGCATCGTGCTGGCCACCGGCGGCGGCGCCGTGCTGCGCCCGGAAAACCGCGAGATGCTGCGCTCGCGCGGCTACGTGATCTACCTGAGCGCTTCACCCGCGGAGTTGTGGCAGCGCACCCGGCGCGGCCGCAACCGCCCGCTGCTGCAAGGCCCCAACCCGCGCGCCACGCTGGAAGCCCTTTACCGGGTACGCGATCCGCTCTATCGCGAGGCGGCGCACCTGGTCATGCCCCCGCACGGCGAGAGCGTGGCGAATGCCGCCGGACGCGTGCTTGCGAAGCTCGGGCTCGAAAACTCGACTCTGCTGCGTCCGCAAGGCGATAGATAAGGCCACTCCTCAGCCTGTGGCAGCGGTCGCGGCGGGGTATAAAGTGGATTAGCCGCACCTGGAACATCTGAAACTGCCATGGATCAATCCATGCACAACCAGACCGACAAGCAATCCCCAGAATGCACCGCCAAGCCCGAATAGCGTGACGTCGGCCGCTGTCGCCAGAAATGTCATCAAGGCCGTTTCACGTCCACGTGGATCGCCCAGCGCGGTTGCGAGGCTGCCGCCAATTGCCCCCAGCAAGGCGAGGCCAGCCAGCGTGGTAATGAAAGTCGCGGGGAGCACCACAAACAACGTCACCAGGGTCGTACCGAACACACCGACGAGCGTGTAGAACACCCCGCAGGCAAGGCCGGCGATGTACCGCCTGGCTGGATTTTCGTGCGCCTCCTTGCCCGTGCAGATTGCCGCCGTTATCGCTGCCACATTGAATGCATGGGAGCCGAAAGGCGCCATCAGCAGGGAACCAAGCCCGGTCACCGTAAGTATGGGATTGGCACTGGTCTTGAAGCCGTCGTTGCGCAGCACCAGCATTCCCGGCATGTACTGGCCGGTCAGCGTGATCAGGAACAGTGGGAGCGCAACGCTAAACACCGCGTTGAGCGAGAAGGCTGGCGTGGTCAGCACGGGTGCAGCCAAACTCAGCGCAACACTCTGGAAGCTGACCTGCCCCAGCCCAAGCAACAGCATGATGGCGATCACCAGTACGCCAATGATCGCATAACGCGCCGTAAAGCGGCGCAGCACTGCATAGCTGAGAATCAGTGCGCCTACCAACAACGGATCAACGCCCGCGCCACCAAAGGCACCCATGCCAAAGCGCAGCAAAATGCCAGCCAGAAGGCCTGCCGCGATGCCTGATGGGATCATCTTCACGACCCGCTCGAAGTAGCCCGACAGCCCCAGCACCACAAAACCAAGGGCGGACAGCATATAGGCGCCGATGACTTCCGGATAAGGCGTATTCGGCAGTACTGAAATGAGAAAGGCAGCTCCTGGCGTAGACCATGCCGTGATGATTGGCTCGCGATAACGGTAACTCAGCCAGGCCCCGGTCACTCCGACGCCGATCGAGATCGACCAGATCCATGAAGCGGTCAGCTGGGGGCTCAGTCCAGCGGACTTCGCGCCCTGGAGCACCAGAATAAAGGTCCCACCGTAGTTGACGATCACCGAGATCAGCGCCGCAACGATTGGATGCAGCAAGTCGTCTGATCGGCGGACCGTCGCCGTCAAGGGGGCCGTGCTTGAGTCTTTGATTGGTTGCATAGGTCCCGAGTTTGCGGTCTAAATGGTCTATTTTGAATATCCACTTATATATAATTAATCAGACCACTTTGTGACCCAAGCGCCTTTTGCAGCGCTTGCCCAGGCACACACAGACCAGACCAAATCGCCCTTGTGAAGACGCGCGCCACTGCTTATCCGATCTGGACCGGCTTCCTGCCGTCACAAGACGATCCCCTATCCCTGCGCGAGCAACTGGTGCGTTTTTTTCGCAGAGGCATCGCGGATGGCACCTTGCAGGCAGGCATCCGGCTTCCGGCATCGCGGGTACTGGCGCTGGAACTCGGCATGTCGCGAATGACTGTCACCGATGCCTACGAGCAGCTGATCGCCGAGGGGTTTCTGCAGGCGCGTCAGGGCGCGGGTACCTATGTGGCGGCCCGGATCGGCAACAAGGCGCAATCGCTATGCACGCCTGTAGCCCCGCGGCAAGCAACGATGGGGTCGGCACGCGCGCGACTGCTGGTCGGTCCCGATTCAATGTCGGTCGCGCATGCGGCGTGGCCACTGACCCCGGGTCTGCCAGCCCTGGATGCATTCCCCTACGCGCTATGGGGCCGCCTTGAGGGCCGCATCTGGCGCCGGCGCACGCCGCCGGATTTTTCGTATGGCGACCCGCAAGGTTTCCTGCCATTGCGAGAAGCGCTGGCGGAGTATCTCGGCGCGGCGCGCGGTGTAAGCTGCCGTTCGCACAACATCGTCGTTACCCCCGGCGCGCAAGCGGCAATCCTGATCGCAACGCTAGCGCTCACGGATAGCGGGGATCGCGTTTGGGTGGAGAATCCCGGATACGATGCCGCCTATCGCAGCCTTTTGCTATCCGGAGTGAGCGCGGTCGGTATTCGCGTGGATGCAGAAGGCCTGGATGTGCTCGATGGGCGCTCGCGCGCGCCCGATGCAAAGCTTGCGGTGGTGTCGCCCTCGCACCAATACCCGCTGGGCGTCACCATGAGCCTGGCACGGCGCCTAGCACTCTTGCAGTGGGCCCACGATGCCGATGCGTTCATTCTTGAAGATGATTACGATAGCGAGTTCCACTACGATTGCGCGCCGACGACTGCCCTGAAAGCACTTGATGGCGACAACGGACGCGTGATCTATATCGGTACACTTAGTAAGCTGCTGGCCCCAGGCCTGAGGCTGGGATTCCTGGTCGTGCCCGACGATCTGATCGATATTCTGCAAAAAGTGCGCAATGGCAGCGGCCACCGTGTGCCGATGTCGCTGCAGGTCACTGCCGCAGAATTTGTCGGCAACGGCCATCTCGGCACGCATATTCGCAGAACCAAATCGCTCTACGCGCAACGGCGCTCTGCCTTGCTGTCGGCTATCAGTGCCGCAGGCAGTGGAGATCTGTCCGTCTTGACCGCTACCACGGGACTGCATCTCCTTGCGGAGTTACCCGATGATTGCGACGACCAGGCGCTGGTAGCCGCCGCACGGGCACAACAGATTGGCGTCGCGCCGCTATCGGGATTCTTCGCGCCGCCGTGCACAAGCGCGCGGCAAGGCTTGCTGATGGGTTTTGGCAATACCCCCGCGGAATCCATGCCAGGCGCCATCCAGACACTGTGCCGGCTGATCGAAACACAGCGCACTTCGCGCTGAAGCCAGTCGTCGCCGCTGGCGCTCTGCCCGCTCCACGCCGTTGCGGGCCAATACCGCCTTAGTGCTGCATGCCCCAGCGGCGCACTGTCACGCGTTCCAGCGTCTTGAACACCAGGTTCTCCACCAGCAGGCCGATCAGGATCACCATGGCCAGGCCGGCGAACACGCGGTCGGTGTACAGCTCGTTGCGGTTCTGGAAGATGTACCAGCCCAGCCCGCCCTTGCCAGACGACGCGCCAAACACCAGCTCGGCCGCGATCAGCGTGCGCCAGGCGAAGGCCCAGCCGATCTTCAGACCGGACAGGATGGCGGGCAGCGCGGCCGGCACCAGGATCAGCAGCACATAGCGCAAGCCGCGCAGCCCGTAGTTGCGCCCGGCCATGCGCAGGGTGTCGGGCACCCCGCGAAAGCCCGCATAGGTGTTCAGTGCCAGCGGCCACAGCACCGAATGCACCAGCACGAACACCAGGCTCTTGCTGCCCAGCCCGAACCACAACAGCGCCAGCGGCAGCAGCGCGATGGCCGGCAGCGGGTTGAACATGGCGGTCAGCGTGTCCAGCACATCGCGCCCCAGCTCGGTCGAGACCGCCAGCGTGGTCAGCACGAAGGCCAGCACGATGCCGCCGGCGTAGCCTTGCAGCAGCACCGACATGGAGATGCCCGCCTTGGTCAGCAGCTCGCCATTGCCGATGCCTTCGGCAAAGGCGCGCGCGGTGGCGAGAAAGCCCGGCAACAGCAGGTCGTTGTCCTGCACGCGCGCGATGATTTCCCACAGGCAGGCCAGCACCGCCAGGATCAGCGCCTTGCGCAGCCAGCCTTGCTGCCACAGGCGTTGCGGCCAGGGCAAGGCGCGCGCCACCGGCAAGGCGGTGAAGGGTTCGAGCTTGCGCTCATATTCGGCGCGGACCACCGTGGTGGCGGGAATAGATGACGTGCTTGTGCTCATGGTCGATCCTGGCGGGGCTCAGCGCGCCTGCGCGGTGCGTGCCGTCGACGGCGCGGCGTGCGGCGGCTCGTCGAACAGCAGATGATGGATGCGTTGCGCGGTAGCCTGGAACTCCGCGCCCCCCTGGCTGGCCAGGTCGTACTGGTGGCTGTTGAGTTCGGCGCGCACGCGCCCCGGATGCGGCGACAGCAGCAGGATGCGGCTGCCGACCACCAGCGCTTCCTCGATCGAATGCGTGACGAACAGCAGCGTGAAGGCGGCGTCGTTCCACAGCGCCAGCAATTCCTCCTGCATGCGCCGGCGCGTCAGCGCGTCGAGCGCGGCAAAGGGCTCGTCCATCAGCAGCACCTTGGGCCGCATCGCCAGCGCGCGGGCAATCGCCACGCGCTGCTTCATGCCGCCGGACAGGGTGTGCGGATAGGCATCGGCGAAATTCGCCAGCCCGACTTTGTCGAGAAAATGCAGCGCGCATGCCGAGGCCTCGCGCCGTGACATGCCGCGTGAGCGCACCAGCGGGAACATCACGTTCTGCCGCACCGTCTTCCAGGGCGGCAACTGGTCGAACTCCTGGAACACCACGATGCGGTCGGGGCCGGGCGCGCTGACGGGCACGCCCTCCAGCCGGATCTCGCCCTCGCACGGCGGCACGAAGCCCGCCACCGCCTTGAGCAGGGTCGACTTGCCGCAGCCCGAAGGGCCAAGCAGCACAAAGCGATCGGCGGCATGGACATCAAAGCTGACCTGGTGGGTGGCCCGCACCACGCGCTCGCGGGTGCGGTACTCCAGCGAGACGCCGTCGACCTGCAACAGCGGCGTGGCTGCGGCGGGGCGCGCGGAAACCACGCGTAGCGGGGAAGGCTGCACGGCCATGTCAGCTACCCTGGGCAGTGGCCGGGTCCTGGAAGAAATAGTCTTGCCAGGATTTCGGCTGGTTGCGGATGGCGCCCACCCGATGCATGAACTCGGCCAGCGCGAAGGTGTTCTGCGGCGTGACCTTGAACTGCACCTGCGGGTTCTTCAGGATCTTGACCAGCAGCGCGCGGTCGATCCGGGCCTTGTTCACGCGGATATACAGGTCGGCCGCAGCTTCCGGGTTGGCAGTGGCGAACCGTGCCGCCTCGGCCAGCGCATCGACAAAGGCGCGATAGGTCTTGGGATTGTCATTGCGGAATTTCTCGGTGGCGTACAGCACCGTGGCCGAGCTGGGGCCGCCCAGCACGTCATACGAGTTCAGCACGATGCGCGCATTGGGGTTGCCGGCCAGTTCCTGTTCCTGGAACGGCGGGTTGCCGAAGTGGCCGCTGATCTCGGTGCCGCCGGCGATGATGGCCGCGGCCGCATCGGGGTGCGGCACCGCCACGGTCCACTTGTCCAGGCGGTTGAATTCCTTGTCGCCCCATTGCCTGGCGGCGGCAAGCTGCAGCACGCGCGACTGCACCGATACCGACACCGCGGGCAGCGCGATGCGGTCCTTGTCGGTGAAATCGGCAATGGTCTTGACCTTGGGATTGTTGCTGACCAGGTAGTACGGGAAGTTGCCCAGCGACGCCACGCCCTTCACATTCTGCTTGCCGTGCGTGCGATCCCACATCGTCAGCAAGGGCCCCACGCCGGCGCCGGCGATATCGATCGCGCCGGACAGCAGCGCATCGTTGACGGCCGCGCCGCCGGACAACTGCGTCCACTCCACCTTGACATCGACGCCCTGCTGCCTGCCGTGTTTCTCGATCAGTTGCTGGTCGCGCGCCACGTTGAGCAGCAGGTAGACTACGCCGAACTGCTCGGCGATGCGGATCTTCCCTTCCGCACGGGCCGCGCCGGACATCGCCATGCCGGCAGCCAGCGCGAGCGCGACGGCGCCACGCGGCCAGCGGGCGGAGAAGAGACGGGAACGAAGCAGGGACATGCGGAACTCCGGTGGATTCGGTTCGGTGGATTCGGTATGGGACAGGATGATCCGGACGTGCGTGCCGGTCAGACCGGCAGGTCGCCCTCGATCGTGGTGCGATACATCACGCGGCGCAGCGACTCCGGGCAGCCGGCGGCCAGGTGCAGCAGCGAGCGGTTGTCCCAGAACACCAGGTCGTGCTCCTGCCATGCGTGGCGATAGACGTGTTCCGGCTTCACGCTATGCGCGAACAGTTGCGCCAGCAGGTCACGGCTTTCATCCTCGGGCAGCCCGGCGATGCGCGTGGTGAAATGCTCGCTGACGAACAACGCGCGGCGGCCGGTCTCCGGATGCGTGCGCACCACCGGCTGCAGCACCGGCGCCACCTGCGCGATCTGCTCGGGCGTCAGGTTGGGACGCCACGGGCTGCGTTGCTGCAACTCGGCGTACCTGGCCAGGTAGGTGTGCTCGGCATTGCGCCCTTCCACCGCGCTCTTCAGGTGCGCGGGCAGCGTCTCCCAGGCCAGGTGCATGTTGGCGAACAGCGTATCGCCGCCCTCGGCCGGAAGCTCCTGCGCATGCAGCAGCGAGCCCAGGCTGGGCTTTTCCTTGTACGAGAGATCGGAATGCCAGAAATGCCCGGCGTCGCCCAGGCCGATCGGCTTGCCGTCCTTGAGCACATTGGAGACGATCAGTATCTCGGGATGACCGGCGAGCTGGAACTGATGCAGCACATGGATCTGCAACGGCCCGAAGCGGCGGCTGAAGGCGATCTGCTGTTCCGGCGTGATGCGCTGGTCGCGGAACACCACCACGTGATAGTCGAGATGCGCGCGATGGATGCGCGCGAAGTCTTCCGCGGACAGCGGCTCGGACAAGTCCAGGCCGATGATCTCCGCGCCGAGCGGCGCCTCGAACGGACGGATCTCGAAAGCGGCGCTGCCGGAAGCAGCGGCTGAAACGGCGGGGGCGGCAGCAAGCGTGAATGAGGCCGTGTGGGTTCCAATCGTCATGACAGGCTCTTAAGCGGGGGACCTAAAACGGAAGACCTAAAGTGCGGATCCGATATCGGATCCAGGTGCGATGCCGTTTCCGGCAAAAGCCGGGCCCTGCACCGCTCGTTCTCAAGCTTTGCACTGTAGAGTTCCAGGCCTGCAGCGGTCAACGAATGAAATCGCTGCCGCTTATCCGTTTAACGCATATCCATGTCTTTACATTGGACTCAGGGTCGCGCCGCACAGGCGTTGCGGCAGGGCACGTTGGCGGTATCGGGCCGGCCGTCGGCAACGAAGCCATCGCGGTTCGGCATCCGCACCTGCGGTAGGGTCCGCGCATCGAGCACAGCCTCCGCGGGCACAATGCCGTTCAGATGCAGCAGGTAGGCCGTGACCGCATAAACCTCGTCCGCTTTCAGGCTTTGCGGCGCGTTGTAAGGCATCGCGCGATTGATGAAATCGAACACCGTGGTCGCATACGGCCAGAAACTGCCGATGGTCTTCAGCGGCGGCTTGCCATTCGCGTGCGCGCTCTTCAGACTCCCTTGCGCGCCCACCAGCGCATCGGCCGGTTTGCCTTCGCCCTTGATGCCGTGGCACGCGGCGCATAAGTTTTCGTAGACCTGCTTGCCGCGCGCCACGCTGCCACTGCCCGGCGGCAGGCCGGCGCCATCGGGCGTGACGTCGATATTCCATGCGGCGAGATCGCGCTCGCTGGCCAGCAGGCCCAGGCCATAGGTCTGCGCCTGTGCCCGCGGGCACACCGCGACCATCGCCAGCAGGACAGCACCAAGGGATCTACGGAGAGTGTCAGGCGCGCGCATTGGCAATCCTCCCGTCGGCGCCCACGCGCCATGCCTGGATGGCGTTGTAGTGATAAGTGGACTCGTAGCCGCGCGCGGCCACCAGTTGATCCGGCAAGGGCTGCACATTGCCGGCCTCGTCGATGGCGCGGCTTTGCAGCACCGCGGGGCCGCCATCCCAGCGCCACGACAGCCGGAAGCGCGTGAGCGCACGGTCGAGCACGGGATCCTGCAGCTTTGCCTCGCGCCAGCTGCGGCCGCCGTCCACGGATACGTCCACGCGCCGGATGCGGCCATGGCCGGACCACGCGAGCCCGGAGATTTCATGGAAGCCCCTGTCGCGCAGCACGTGATCCGGCGCGGGAAACGTGATCACCGATTTCACGTCCATCAGGAAGGTGAACTGGCGCGCGCTACCGTCGGGCAGCGAGTCGGTGTACTTCGCGGTTTCCTCGCGCGTCATGAACGGCTCGCGCCCGAGCTTGAGGCGGCGCAGCCACTTGATGCTCATATTGCCTTCAAAGCCCGGCAGGAACAGCCGCAGCGGATAGCCGTGCTCGGGCCGCAGCATCTCGCCGTTCTGCGCGTAGACGAGCAGCGCATCCTCCAGCGCCTTGGCCATCGGCACGCTGCGCGTCATCGCCGCGGAATCGGCTCCCTCCGCCAGCACCCAGGCCGCTTCCGGCTGCACGCCCACCTCTTCCAGCACGACGGAGAGCGGCACGCCGGTCCACTCGCAGCACGACAGCAAGCCGTGGCTGATCTGTACCGAAGTGGCGCTCGGCGCGCGCCATTCGCGCCCGGTATTGCCGGAGCATTCGAGAAAGTGAATGYGCGACACCGATGGCAGCCGCACCAGGTCGTCCATGGTGAAGATGCGCGGACGATCCACCAGCCCATGCACGGCCAGCCGGTGCAGGGCAGGATCGATCAGCGGGATGCCGGCGTGGTGGCGCTCGAATACCAGGCCCGTGGGCGTGATGATGCCGTGCAGGTCTTGCAGCGGCGTCATCGATGAGTTGGCGCCGGGCATCGGCGCGGCGCCCCGGTTGCGCCGGATCACGTTCTTCTCGAACTCAGCGGGCTGGCCGTAGGCGCGCCACAGCACCGGCTCGCCGGGCGCGCGCGTCCACGGCGGCACCGTCAGCGCTTCGGCACGCGCCGTGGCTGGCGCAGCCGCCGCGAGGGCACCGGCGCCAAGCGCCACGCCGCCCAGTCCTGCACCCTGGCGCAGGAAACGGCGCCGGCCGGATTGCGGCTGCGCGTTCTTCTCGTTCTTGTTCGTCATGGGCTCGCCAAGGTCACGGTTCGAAAATGGCGCACTCTATGCCACCCCGCTGCTTCGCGGAACGAAGGATAACGCATGCCCTTATGCGTGGCCGCGCAAACATTGCCACCTGCGGCGCATATGCGCGCAGCCCATAACCAAAGCCAAAAACATTCCTTCTGCCGCGCCGGCAGCACCGCGTATCTTGAGAGCCGTCGATTCACTCTTCACCGCTTTGCACAGGGATACAGCCAAGATGGCAATCACGCGACGAACCCTTCTCAAACGCCTTGCCGTATCCAGCCTGGGTGCCGCCGCTTCCGCCAGCCCGCTGAGCGCATTCAGCGCCAGCGGCGCCGCCAGGCCCGACGTGATCCGCATTGGCGTGGCGCAGCCGGCCACCGGCACGCCGCCGAGCTTCGCGGGTAGTTCGATGGCCATCGCCCATGCGCGCGGATGGCTGGAGGAAGCGTTCAAGCCCTCGGGCACGCCTATCGAATGGTTCTTCTTCAAAGGCGCGGGCCCGGCGGTGAACGAGGCCATCAGCACCAACCAGCTCGACTTCGCCATGCAGGGCGACCTGCCCGCCATCGTGGCGCGCGCCGCCGGCCTCAAGACGCGGCTGGTGCTGGCCACGGGCGTGCGCACCAATATCTATATCGGCGTGCCGCCCGACTCCCCGCTCAAGACGGTGTYGGACCTGCGCGGCAAGCGCGTGTCGCTGTTCAAGGGCACCAATATGCATCTGCCGGCATTGCGCCTGCTTGAGGCCAATGGCCTCGCCGAAAAAGACCTGCGGCTGCTGAACCTGGACACCGCCGGCTACCTGGCCGCGCTGACAACACGCGATATCGACGGCGCCATCGGCGCCATGGACATCCTGCGCCTGCGCGACAAGGGCGCGGTGCGCATCCTTTACTCCAGCAAGAGCCAGTCGCCGATCTACACGCGCCAGAGCCATGTGCTGGTGACCGACGCCTTCGCCAGCAAGTATCCGGAAGCCACCCAGCAACTCGTCAAGGCGGCGGTGCAGGCCGCGCGCTGGGCCTCCGACGAGAAGAACCGCGAAGACGTGCTGCGCACCTGGGCGCGCGCCGGCACGCCTTACGAGCACTGGAAGGAGGACTATGAAGGCGAACCGCTGCGCGTGCGGCTGAACCCGAACTTCGACCCCTTCCTGGTCAGCCGCTACAAGGACGCCACCGAGCAGGCCTACCGCCTGCGCCTGTCGCGCGCCAGGTTCGATGTCGACCAGTGGATCGATACGAGCTTCCTCAAGAACGCGCTGAACGACCTGAGCCTGCAGAGCTACTGGCCGGTCTACCAGCCGAACGGCAAGATTCTCGGAGCCTGACGCGATGGCCGCCGACGATTCCCTTGCGCTGGCCCGGCCTGTTTCAGCCGGGCCAGCGCCCGAGCACGGCGGCAAGGCGCACCGCCACTGGCGCCCCGGCCTGCATCACGCCGCCTGGCTGCTGGCCTGGCCGGTGCCGCTGGCGCTGCTGCTGGCCTGGTACGTGGCGGCACGCTTCGCATGGATCCCGCCGCAGGTCCTGCCCGCGCCCGACGCGGTCTGGCACACGCTCGCCGAGCTGTACCAGAGCGGCGAGCTGCAGGCCAACCTGGCCGTCAGCGCGCTGCGGGTGGCGGGCGGCTTTGCCCTGGGCCTGGCCGGCGGGCTGGCGCTGGGCGTGGCGATGGGCCTGTCGCCCGGCTTCCGCGATTACGTCTATCCCACCTTCAAGGCCTTCAGCCAGGTGCCCGTGCTGGGCTGGCTGCCGCTGCTGATGCTGCTGGTAGGCATCGACGAAGCGCTCAAGATCATCCTGATCGCCAAGGCCTCGCTGGTGCCGATCGCGCTCAATACGTACAAGGGCATCCAGAACGTGCCCACGCGCTATATCGAAGTGGCGCGGGTGCTGAAGTTCACGCGCTGGCAACTGCTGTCGCGGGTGGTGTTTCCCGCCGCGGCCGCGCCGGTCTGGAATGGCATCCGCTATGGGCTGACGCACGCCTGGCTGGCGCTGGTGGTGGTGGAGCTGCTCGCATCATCCGAAGGGCTCGGCTACATGATCGTTTATGGCAGGCAACTGTTCCAGCTCGATATGGTGATCGCCGCGGTGATCGTGGTGGGCGCGGTCGGGTTCGCGCTGGACAAGGTGCTGGCGCTGGCCGAGCGCGCGGTGCTGCGCTGGYGCAAGCCGGGCCTTTGATCGCTGCAATACAAGGAGGCCAGGATGGCCAATGCAATCACGACGCCAACCACCCGATCCGCCAGCGCACGTGCCGTGCGCATGCCTCGCGCGCTGCGCGGCTGGGTCCTGCCGGTCGCGCTGATCGTCCTCTGGTGGGCCGCGGTGCGTTTCGGCTGGAGCACCTCGCCGCTGCTGGTGCCGGTTTCCAAGGTCTGGGACACGGCGGTGCAGCAGGTGCGCAGCGGCGCCCTCTTCGTGGCGCTCTCCGCCAGCCTGTGGCGCGACCTGGCGGGCTTCGCGCTCGGCGCCAGCGTGGGCCTGGTGTTCGGCACCGCGCTGGGGCTGTCGCGGCTGTTCGAGCAATTGTTCGGCCCGACCTTCCACACCATCAAGCAGATCTCGCTGTTTGCGTGGATTCCGCTGATCTCGGTGTGGTTCGGCCTGGGCGACACCGCCAAGGTGGTGTTCCTGTCGCTGGCGGCGTTCTTCCCCGTGGTGCTCAATACCTTCGAAGGCATCCGCGGCGTGCCCGCGGACCTGCTGGAAGTGGCCCGCGTGCTGAAGTACTCGCGCTGGCAGGTGCTGCTGCGCGTGGTGCTGCCGTCGGCCTCGCCGTCGATCTTTGCCGGCATCCACCTGGCCCTGATCTACGCATGGCTGGCCACGCTCGGCGCCGAGTACATGCTGGTCTCCGGCAAAGGCATCGGCAATACCATGACCGATGGCCGCGAGAATTTCTGGATGGACCTGGTGATCTTCGGCGTGATCGTGGTCGGGCTGGTCGGCTTCACGCTGAACTGGATCGCCAGCCGTATCGAAAGCCGCCTGCTGGCATGGCGCGGCCGCTCCGTCGCCGCGTTCTGAATCGCCGGCTCTCCCAACAACTCACTGGAGAAACCCGCTCATGGCCCATGCCGGCACGCTCAGCATCGAGCACCTGCGCAAGCAATATGAAGTCAAGGGCGAGCCCTTGCCCGTACTGGAAGACATCACCCTCTCGATCGCGCCCGGCGAGTTCGTCAGCATCGTCGGCGCCAGCGGCTGCGGCAAATCCACGCTGCTGCGGCTGGTGGTGGGGCTGGAGGAGGACTACAAAGGCGAGATCCTGCTCGACGGCAAGCGCGTGGCCGGCACCAGCCTGGACCGCGGCATCGTGTTCCAGGAGCACCGGCTGTTTCCCTGGCTGACGGTGGAGCAGAACATCCGCATGGCGCTGCTCAACGCCGACCTGACCGAGGCCGGGAAACGCCGCACCGTGCGCGAGCATATCGGGCTGGTCGGGCTGGCCGGCTTCGAGACCGCGTTTCCGCACCAGCTCTCCGGCGGCATGTCGCAGCGCGTGGCCATCGCCCGCGCGCTGGTCACGCGCCCGGAGATCCTGCTGCTGGACGAACCCTTCGGCGCGCTCGATGCGCTGACCCGCGCCTACCTGCAACAGGAGCTGCACCGCATCTGGCAGGCCGAGGGCATCACCATGATCCTGGTCACGCACGATGTGGAGGAAGCCATCTACCTGGGCGACCGCGTGGTGGTGATGGAACCGCGCCCCGGCCGCATCCGCCGCATCCTGCCGGTGCCGCTGGCGCATCCGCGCGACCGCGCGGCGCTGTCCTTCGCGCGGGTCAAGGACGATGTGCTGCAGGAATTCACCGGGCGCCCGGCCGACCTGGCCGAAGCGCCCATCCGGCGCCTGCCGGATCCCGACGCCGGCGGCGGGTTGCCGCCGCATATCCGGTTCGCGATCTGAATCGCACCCTATATTGCTCCCCTGATCGCGCCCTTTATTGCCACCCACAGGAGAATCCCAGATGACCCAGCAGCAAACCGCAGCCCAAGTCACGCTAGACATCCACCCGGTAGCGGGGCGCATCGGCGCCGAGATCCGCGGGCTAAAGCTGGCGCCGGACCTCGATGCCGCCACCTTCGGCGCCGTGCGCGCCGCGCTGTTGCGCCACAAGGTGCTGTTTTTCCGCGGCCAGGACCACCYCGACGATGCCGCGCAGGAAGGCTTCGCCAGCCTGTTCGGCACACCGGTGCCCCACCCTACCGTGCCCTCGCGCGACGGCACGCGGTTCCTGCTCGAACTCGATTCCGGGCACGGCGGCCGTGCCAACTCCTGGCATACCGATGTGACATTCGACCTGGCCTACCCGCAGGTCTCCGTGCTGCGTGGCGTGGTCATTCCGGAGGCCGGCGGCGACACCGTGTGGGCCAATACGGCGACGGCCTACCTGGATCTGCCGGAGGCATTGCGCGAACTGGCCGACCGGCTCTGGGCGCTCCACACCAACGACTACGATTACGCGGCCACCCGCAATACGGCCAGCACCGAGGCCATCAAGCGCTATCGCGAAGTGTTCACTTCCGCCATCTACGAAACCGAGCACCCGGTGGTGCGCGTGCATCCGGAGACCGGCGAGCGCACGCTGGTGCTGGGGCATTTCGTCAGGAAGCTGCTGGGCTACTCGTCGTCCGATTCGCAGCATCTGGTTTCCGTGCTGCAGGATCACGTGCATCGCCTGGAAAACACCGTGCGCTGGCGCTGGCGCGCGAACGACGTGGCGATCTGGGATAACCGCGCGACGCAGCACTATGCGATCAACGACTACGGCGACGCGCACCGCGTAGTGCGCCGCGTGACCATAGCGGGCGATGTACCGGTCAGCGTGGATGGGAGGCGGAGCGTGGCGGTGAAGTCGGGGGCGCCCAGGCACGGCGAGCCGGCTAATCACGCTGCCCCGGCAAGCGCGGCGGCCTAAGGCAACGGCATGCGGGTCCGCGCCGGGCGGTTCGCGCCCGGCCACTTTGCATTGCCTAGCTGATGCCTTGCATGCACTCCTTCGGATCGACAACCCCCAGGCTTTTGACAATCCTGAAGCTGCCGTTGCTTGCCTGTGCAATGTACATGTTCATGCGAACGTGATGCTGACCGGGCACCATTTCAGCCGGACCACCGGGCCCTTCAGCAATCCTTGCGTGGTCTAGCGCCTTGATGACATCCTCCTGCTTTAGCGAGCCCGCCTCCTTGACCGCAGCCTCCCAGAGCCTCAGGCCCCGGTACATGCCCGAACACGCGCTGCCGGCAGTGAACCTGGCAGTGCCCGGATAGCGCTTGTCGTACTGATCGATCAGTGTCTTGCTGAAGGCATCGCTGACGTTCTGGTAGTAGTCGAGGCAACTGTACAGGCCCTCCACATGCGCGGCCGGCACCAGGTTCAGGAAATTCTCGTCGAAATACGTGCAGACTATGTATCCGCCTCGCTGCGTGAAACCGGAGCGGTAGAGCTGCTCGAGGAACGGCGTGAGCCCGGGAGGGACGATGGTATTGAATACCACCTCTGCGCCAGTGGACGCGATCAGGTCGATTGTCTTGCCATAGTCGGCGTGATCGAGGGGAAAGTACTCCTCTCCGGCAATCGAGCCGCCGTGGGCCGTGACAACCTGACGGACCTTCTTGTTCATCGTGCGCGGCCAGATATAGTCCGCTGACGGCAGGTAGAATTTCCTCGCCCCCGTTTGCTGCATCAGCCAGGGTATGAGAGGCTCAACCTGCTGCGCTGGCACCGGGCCTGTGCAGAAGATCAGCGGGTCACATTCCTGTCCCTCGTATTGCTCCGGGTAAATGTAGAGCTTCTTGCCATTCACTACGGCAGGACCCTTGATCGCCTGCCGCGTGGAGCTGTAAATGCCACCGAAGAGCACATCGACCTGATCCTGCCGGATGAGCTTGGCAGCTTTGGCTTCCGCTACGCTGTCCGTGGTCGCGCTGTCCTCAAGGTACAGATCTATTTGCCGCCCCAGCAAGCCACCCGTTGCGTTGATGTCATCGATCACCATCCTGGCCACGTTTGCATTGGCGATTCCCGCGAACGAGAGCGGCCCCGTCTGGTCCGTGATGACGCCCACCTTGATGGATGATTCCTTCATGGCGCATCCCTCCTCTCAAGAATGCTGGCGGTAACGGCGCTCGCCAATTCTTGCTGCTGTCCTTCGCACTCAACCAGCATAGGTCAATTCAGGACCGTCCCGCCAGGATCGCGCCCATGCCGGGCGCAAAACGACAAAGGCGGCCCGGAGGCCGCCTTTGTCAGCGCTGATGCACAGATCGCTCAGTGCACCATCATATTGCTGTTCATGTTGTGCATGATCCACAGCGAGCCCGCCACCACGATCAGCAGGATCAGCGCGGTGAAGGCCAGCGCCATCACGTTCCAGCGCTGCTCCGAGGAGCTGTCCAGATGCAGGAAGTAGACCAGGTGCACAACGATCTGCACCACGGCCAGGCCCAGGATCACGGCCAGCGTGGTGGAGGCTTCCAGCGTGCCGCCCATCACCAGCTTGAACGGGATGACGGTCAGGATCACCGCCAGCACGAAGCCGATCACATAGGACTTGACGCTGCCGTGGCTAGCGCCGGCCGACGTGGTGCCATGCGCGTCGTGCGCGCCGGCGGTAGAAACGTTGCTGTGTTCCATTACATCGCTCCCATCAGGTAGACCACGGTGAACACGCCGATCCAGACGATGTCCAGAAAGTGCCAGAACAGCGCGAAGCAGGCCAGGCGCTTGGTCATGGTGGCGGTCAGGCCCTTGCGGGAGATCTGCCACATCAGCACGGCCATCCACAGCAGGCCGCTGGCCACGTGCAGGCCGTGGGTGCCCACCAGCGTGAAGAAGGAGGACAGGAACGCGCTGCGTTCCGGACCCGCGCCTTCGGCGATCATGTGATGGAACTCGTTGATTTCCATGCCGATGAACGCCACGCCCAGCAGGAAGGTCACGCCGAGCCAGAACTGCAGGCGGGCGCGCTGGCCGTTGTGCAGCGCGATCATCGCCATGCCGGAGGTCAGGCTGCTGAACAACAGCAGGAAGGTCTCGACCAGGACGTAGTTCAGTTCGAACAGTTCCTTGCCCGAGGGGCCGCCCGCCACTTCGCCGCGCAGCACCGCGAAAGCGGCGAACAGTCCGGCGAAGATGATGCAGTCGCTCATCAGGTACACCCAGAAACCGAACACCGTGTTGGCACTGGTGTCGTGATGGGCGTGGTCGTGCGAGTGGGCATGCGCCGCGTCGGCGGCATGCGCGGGATAACGATGTAGAGCTTCAGTCGTCATGATTCGATTCAGGCCTGTGACGCGATGCGCTGGAAATGGCTCGACTCAACCGCCTCGACTTCACGTGCGGGCACGTAGTAGTCGATATGGTCGTCGTTGCTGCGGAAGATGAAGCTGACGATCATGCCCACCAGGCCAACCGCCGCCAGCCACCAGATATGCCAGGTCAGGGCGAAGCCGAGCGCCAGGCTGAAGGCACCGATGTAGAAGCCAGCGCCGGTGTTCTTCGGCATGTGGATCTGCTCGTAGTGCGCCTGCATCTGCGGCAGCTCGCCGCGTGCCTTCATGTCGGCGAAGGCGTCGAGGTCACGCACCACCGGGGTGTGCGCGAAGTTGTAGAACGGCGGCGGCGACGAAGTTGCCCACTCCAGGGTACGGCCACCCCAGGGATCGCCGGTGACGTCGCGCAGTTCGTTGCGGCGGCGCACGCTGACAACGATCTGCAGGACCTGGAACACGATGCCGAGGCCGACAAACAGCGCACCCACCACGGCCACGTACAGGTACGGGTTCCACGCCGGGTTGTCGGTATGGTTCAGACGGCGGGTCATGCCCATGAAGCCCAGCGCGTACAGCGGCATGAAGGCCAGGTAGAAGCCGATGATCCAGCACCAGAACGCGCACTTGCCCAGGCCTTCGTCAAGCTTGAAGCCGAACGCCTTGGGGAACCAGTAGGTAATGCCGGCCAGGTAGCCGAACAGCACGCCGCCGATGATCACGTTGTGGAAGTGGGCGATCAGGAACAGGCTGTTGTGCAGCACGAAGTCAGCCGCCGGCACTGCCATCAGCACGCCGGTCATGCCGCCGATCACGAAGGTGACCATGAAGCCCAGCGTCCACAGCACGGGCGTGGTCATCTGCACGCGGCCGCGGTACATGGTGAACAGCCAGTTGAAGATCTTCACCCCGGTCGGGATGGAGATGATCATCGTGGTGATGCCGAAGAASGMGTTSACGYTGGCGCCSGARCCCATSGTGAAGAAGTGGTGCAGCCAGACCAGGAACGACAGCACCATGATGGCGCTGGTCGCGTAGACCATGCCCTTGTAGCCGAACAGCTTCTTGCCCGAGAACGTCGAGATGATTTCCGAGAAGATGCCGAACGCCGGCAGGATCAGGATGTACACCTCGGGGTGGCCCCAGATCCAGATCAGGTTCACGTACATCATGGCGTTGCCGCCCATCTCATTGGTAAAGAAGTGCATACCGAGATAGCGGTCCAGGCCCAGCAGGCCCAGCGTGACGGTCAGCACCGGGAAAGCGGCGATGATCAGCACGTTGGTGCACAGGGCGGTCCAGGTGAACACCGGCATGCGCATCAGGGTCATGCCCGGCGCGCGCATCTTGAGGATGGTCACCAGGAAGTTGACGCCGGTCAGCAAGGTGCCGAGACCCGAGATCTGCAAGCTCCAGAGGTAGTAGTCCACCCCCACCCCGGGGCTGTACGCAATCCCGGACAGCGGCGGGTAGGCCAGCCAGCCGGTACGCGCGAACTCGCCAACGCCCAGGGAGACGTTGACCAGCATGGCGCCGGCCACGAACAGCCAGAAGCTCAGCGTGTTGAGGAACGGGAAAGCCACGTCGCGCGCGCCGATCTGCAGCGGCACCACCAGGTTCATCAGGCCCGTCATCAGCGGCATCGCCACGAAGAAGATCATGATCACGCCGTGGGCGGTGAAGATCTGGTCGTAGTGCTCGGGCGGCAAAATGCCGGTGGCGCCGTTGGTGGACAGGGCCAGCTGGGTACGCATCATGATGGCGTCGGCAAAGCCGCGCAGCAGCATGATCAGCGCAACCACGGTGTACATGATGCCGATCTTCTTATGGTCGACCGAGGTGAACCAGTCGTTCCACAACCACTTCCACTTGCCGAAATAGGTGATCAGCGCGCATAGCGCCACCCCACCCAATGCCACCATCGACAACGTGCCCATGATGATGGGCTCGTGGAACGGGATGGCATCCAAACTCAATTTGCCAAACATCTTAACTCCTAGGAATTCGAGCCCGGCGCCGGCGTAGCGGGCGCGGCCATGGACACCTGGCTCACGCCAAGGGTGTTGCGCGAGGTGCAGACAGGACCGAACGACGTGCCGTTACCGGCGATCGCGCCGCCTGCGCCGTCCATGTACTTGTGCAGGATGCCGTGGTACAGCTGCGGATCGACCTTGGCGTAGAGCGCCACGGGATTCGCCTCGCTGGGCTTGGCCAGTTCGCTGTAGTCGGCCAGGGTCAGCTGGTTCGACGAAGCGCGGACCTGCTTGACCCATTGTTCGAAGTCGTAGTTGGAGACCGCCTTGGCCTTGAACTTCATGCCGGAGAAGCCGCCGCCGCTGTAGTTGGCCGACATGCCGTCAAAGATGCCGTTCTCGTTGGCGATCAGGTGCAGCTTGGTCTCCRTGCCCGCCATGGCGTACACCTGGCTGCCCAGTTGCGGGATGAAGAAGGAGTTCATGATCGAATCGGACGTGATCTTGAAGTTCACCGGCGTGTTGACCGGGAACGCGATCTCGTTGACCGTGGCGATACCCAGTTCCGGATARATGAACAGCCACTTCCAGTTCATCGCCACGGCCTCGATGGTGACGGGCTTGACGTTGGATTCGATGGGCTTGTAAGGGTCCAGGTCGTGAGAGGACTTCCACGTGATGATGCCCAGCACCAGGATGATCAGGCAGGGAATCAGCCACACCACCACTTCGATACCGGTGGAGTGCGACCAGTCCGGCTCGTAGCGGGCCGACTTATTGCTGGCGCGGTACTTCCAGGCGAAGGTAAAGACCAGGACGATCACCGGAATCACGACCAGCAGCATCRGCCAGGTCGCGATCAGGATGATGTTTTTGACGTCGGCGCCAATCTGGCCCTTCGGATCTAGCACGGTCATGTTGCATCCGGCCAGCAGCAGGGCGGCGCAAGGCAGTAACCGCGTCCAACGCGGAAGTTTGGGTATCTTCATGTCACGACTGGTTGAGTTGGCCACGGCAGCGACGGCGCGGCGCGGTTTTGCTGCCGGATGCGGGAGCAAGCGGCAGGCTTAAGGCTGGGGGAAACTGGGTCAGATCCGGGTCAAGCGCCCTGTGTGCCAGGCGACGCACCGATCAGGGGCAGGCTGGCTTGGTCCTTGTGGGACGGATCATTGTGGGACTGCGGTGGTCCACACAGGAGGATGTCGGCACGGCGACGCCCGGTATGTTCGCCCGGCGGGCAAACAGGGTATTCAGGTGAGGGTCGCGGTACGTCTGACATCGTGGCGCGAAATCTACCGCATCGCAGCATTGAGGGTAAACCCGTGAGCTAGAACACACTGTTCAGCAAATCGGACAATGCAACTTCTCCGCCCATCCCACGTTCAACTCCGCACTAGTTCAGGATAATTTTGCCTGCGGCAAGGTGTCGCAGGGGTGCGCACCCTTGAAAGCAGCTGCACCAATCCAGGAAGGGGCGCCATCACACGCGGAGCGTGACATCGATCACATTCATGGGTATCACCCGGCGCCGTTCTATTCAAATGCAATAAGCTTCGTTCCCCTCCCCGCGCGATTTCGCAACCATAGGGCCGCAGACAAACCAAGACCCTTCCCGGAGAAATCGCAATGCATCCTTTCCGCCGCTGGCTGCCCTTCGCGGGCCGCGCCCTGGCTATCGCCGCGCTGTCCTGGTCCGCCGCCGGCCATGCCGCCGACCTGGCCGTGCGCGTGGGCTACCAGAAGGCCGGCCTGCTTGCCGTGCTAAAGGCCCAGGGCTCGCTGGAGAAAAAGCTCGCCCCGCTCGGCTTCAAGGTGGAGTGGAAGGAATTCCCCGCCGGCCCGCAACTGCTCGAAGCGCTCAACGCCGGCGGCATCGATTTTGGCTACACCGGCGCACCGCCGGCTGTCTTCGCCCAGGCCGCGCGCGCCAACTTCGTCTACGTCGGCGCCGAGCCCGGTGGCAAGACCAACGAGGCGCTGTTCGTGCCGGAGAAATCCTCCATCCGCTCCGTGGCCGATCTCAGGGGCAAGCGCATCGCCCTGCAGAAGGGCTCCAGCTCCAACTACCTGCTGGTGCAGTTGCTGAAGAAGCATGGCCTCAGCCTGCAAGACATCCAGCCCATCTACCTGCCGCCGGCCGATGCGCGCGCCGCCTTCGAGAGCGGCAACGTGGACGCGTGGGTGGTCTGGGACCCGTACTACGCGCTGGCGCAAAAGGCGCTGAAGGTGCGCACTATCGCCGACTACGAAGGCGTGCCCTCGCCCTTCAACTTCTATGAAGCCGCCAACGGCTTCGTCAAGGCGCAGCCGCAGATCGTCAACGCCATCCTGGAGCAACTGCGCACGACCGGGCTGTGGGTGGTGAAGAACCCCGGCGAGACCGCCGCCCTGCTGGCGCCCGCCGTGGGCCTGGACATACAGGTGGTCGAAGCCTGGCTCAAGCGCGTGCCGTACGGCGCCACGCCGGTAACGCCGGAGGTGGTCGCCGTCCAGCAGCAGGTGGCCGACCTGTTCCATGAGCAAAAACTGATCCCCACCGCCGTCAAGGTGAAGGACAACGTCTGGCAGGCAAGCTTCCCGCTGGCCAGCCACTGAGCGGATCCGCGGCGGCCCCGGCCACGGTCCGCCACGGTGACATGCGGGAGCCACGACTGCTACCATGCCTGCTCCTGAGCGCCATCATTCCAACAAGAAGACAACGACATCATGAAAATCGAGACGATTGCCGTTCACGGCGGCTACTCCCCGGACCCGACCACCCGTGCGGTGGCCGTGCCCATCTACCAGACCGTGGCCTATGCGTTCGACAACGCGCAGCACGGCGCCGACCTGTTCGACCTCAAGGTGCCCGGCAATATCTACAGCCGCATCATGAATCCCACCAACGACGTGCTTGAGCAGCGCCTGGCCGCGCTCGAGGGCGGCGTGGGCGCGCTGGCGCTGGCGTCCGGCATGGCGGCCATCACCTACGCCATCCAGACCATCGCCGAGGCCGGCGACAACATCATCTCGGCCAGCCAGCTCTACGGCGGCACCTACAACCTGTTTGCCCACACGCTGCCGCTGTCCGGCATCGAGACCCGCTTTGCCGACGGCCGCAATCCCGCCGCCTTCGGCGACCTGGTGGACGCGCGCACCAAGGCGATCTTCGTCGAATCCGTGGGAAATCCGCTGGGCAATATCGTCGACATCGAAGCCATTGCCAAGGTGGCGCACAACCACGGCATCCCGCTGATCGTCGACAACACCGTGCCGTCGCCCTACCTGTGCCGGCCCTTCGAACACGGCGCCGACATCGTCGTGCACTCGCTCACCAAATACCTGGGCGGCCATGGCAACAGCGTGGGCGGCGCCATCGTCGACAGCGGCAAGTTCCCGTGGGCCGAGCACAAGGCACGCTTCAAGCGCCTGAACGAACCCGACGTGTCCTACCACGGCGTGGTCTACACCGAAGCGCTCGGCGCCGCCGCCTATATCGGCCGCGCGCGCGTGGTGCCGCTGCGCAATACCGGCGCGGCGCTGTCGCCGTTCAATGCCTTCCTGATCCTGCAAGGCATCGAGACGCTGGCGCTGCGGCTGGACCGCATCACCGAGAACGCGCTGGCGGTGGCGCGTCACCTGAAGGCCAGCCCGAAGGTGGAATGGGTCAACTTCGCCGGCCTGCCCGAGCACCCGGACCACGCGCTGGTACAACGCTACCTGGGCGGACGCGGGCCGGGCATTTTGTCGTTTGGCCTGAAGAGCGGCGGCCGCGAAGCCGGTGCACGCTTCCTCGATGCGTTGCAGCTGTTCACGCGCCTGGTCAACATCGGCGACGCCAAGTCGCTGGCAACGCATCCGGCATCGACCACGCACCGTCAGCTCGACGCGGCGGAACTGAAGGCCGCCGGTGTCAGCGAAGACATGGTGCGGCTGTCGATCGGCATCGAGCATATCGACGATCTGCTGGAAGACCTGGAGCGGGCGCTGGCTGCGGCCTGAGTCCTGCGTGTGTAGCGCCGCGGCGCGGCGCTGGCGAAAAAGGCCGGTGGCATGGTGCCACCGGCCTTTTAGCTTTCTGCCGTCCGGTTTCCGCGCGTTGGTCCTGATGTCACTCCGGAGACTACGACGCTTGCTCCCAGTCGCGCAGCATCGTTTCCGCCGCCTCAATAAAACCGGCGCCGTGCATGCAGTGACCCAAATAAAAACGCCCGCTGGTTAAGCGGGCGCAAACCCAATTCCCTTGGGGGGAACGGAGGAGACGTCTCAATACTAGCCGCAATCCGGGTTATCCCGCAACGATGCAATTGCCATATGCATATTCCGCAGCGCAATAACCGATGCCTGTACAAAGCGCCTGGAATCGCAATCCTTGCTTATGCACCAGCGTTATATGACCATGCACATTTACTCGTTCCTTGAACGTATCAACTTCCCTACAATGGCCTGCTTGTTGGCGCCACGCCGGCACGCCACGATGCACATAATCCAATAAGGGGAGCTTTAGATGAAGATGGGTTTCGGGATTCGACTGATTGCCGCGGTGCTCGCGCTTGGCGTTATCCAGACGGCCGGCGCGGCCGATCCGGACAAGAAGGAAATCCGCTTCGGCGCCACCGCCGGTCCGTACTCCGACCAGATCCGCTACGGCATCAAGCCCCTGCTGGAAAAGAAGGGCTACAAGGTCACCATCGTTGAATTCAGCGACTACGTGCAGCCCAACCTGGCGCTGGCCGATGGCGCCATCGACGCCAACGCGTTTCAGCACGTGGCCTACCTGAAGAAGTTCTCCGGCGACCGCAAGCTGCAACTGTCCGAAGTCATCCAGGTGCCCACCGCGCCGATCGGCATCTATAGCCGCAAGCACAAGTCGCTGACGGAAGTGAAGCCGGGCGCTTCGGTGTCGCTGCCCAACGATCCGTCCAACCTGGCGCGCGCCATCGCCATGCTGCAGCAGATCGGCTGGATCACGCTGAAGGCCGGCACGGACCCGATCCGTGCCAGCGAGCGCGATATCGAAGGGAATCCGAACAAGCTCAAGCTGATCCAGCTCGAAGCCGCGCAACTGCCGCGCTCGCTCGACGACGTGGACTATGCCTTCGTCAACGGCAACTTCGCGTTGTCCTCGGGCCTCAAGCTGACCGAGGCGCTGAGCCTGGAGAAGATCCCCGACTACTACATGAACCTGGTTGCCGTGCGCACCGCCGACACCGGCAAGCCGTTCGTCAAGGACATCCGCGACGCGTACCAGTCGCCGGAGTTCAAGGCCACCACGCAGCAGCGTTTTGCCGGCTTCCTGCCTCCGGCGTACCAGCGCTAAGCCAGGCCGCGCACCGATGGCGCGGCGCTGCCAGGGAGCCCCCATGCGGGGCTCTTTTTTTTGGCTCTTCGCCGATCTGCGTGATGGGGTGAGGGTCTCAAAACGACGCTAAGCGGAAGTTGGTCCGATGCTATACAAGCTCTGCGAGTCGCATTTCAATGGTCGAGAGTGCATTTCTGAACAGCCAATGCCACCGATCCGATGGAGCGTGACCTAACGGATGCCAAAAAAATCTGAAGTCATGACCGCCATCGTCCTTTGCGTGATGCACCCAATTGTTCGGTAGCGAACGGGTCGCCTCACAGATGTGCAGAGACCATATCTGGTGTTCGTAACCGGATTGCCATAAGCCCAAGTCGACCGTAGCCACTCCATTTACACCAGACTCTTCGCACAGTTCGCGGACGGCGGCATCCGCGGGATGTTCTTCGGCCTCGATAGTGCCCTTGATAATCTGTAGACCGGCCAGGGGGTGCTCAAATGCCAGGATCTCAAGGCGGTTCTGCGCTGTTCTCAGCACGACAGGACATGCTTTGGTCGGTTTCATATGGGATTCTCTGCGAAAGGACCTAGTAGATATCAGAATCACAGCGTCGAGCTTGATGAAGTCTAACGCACTCGACCCAGCCGATATTCATTGGACCTTTCTTTGACGCGCCATCATGCACATCGGCACGCACCGGCGCCGGCTTATCCACACCTCCCCGCATAAGCAACTGCGGCATTCTTCGTTCCCCGCCCCCGTGCCATGCCCTACGCTCTTGTGCTGATGATGGAGTCGGCGGAACACACGGGGAGAGYGACAATGACAAAGTTGACAAGGGCATTCGACAGGCGGCGCCGGCAAATCGTGGTGGGCAGCCTGGCCACCGCGGGCACCGCAGCGACATTCGGCCTGGCCTTGCCCGCGCGCGCGCAGGCGCAGGCGCAAAAACACACGCTACGCATCGGCTTCCAGAAATCGTCCACGCTGATGATCCTGCTGAAATCGCGCGAGACGCTGGAGAAGGCACTGGCGCCACTGGGCGCGTCGGTGCAATGGTATGAATTCACCTCCGGGCTGCCGCTGCTGGAGTCGCTCAATATCGGCAATCTCGACCTGAGCGCCGACGTGGCCGACGCGGTGCCGCCCTTCGCGCTCGCTGCCGGCGCCAACCTGACCTACTACGCCATCGAGACGCCCTCGCCCGAGGCGCAGGCGATCGTGGTGCGGCAGGATTCGCCGATCAGGGAAATCGCGCAGCTCAAGGGCCAGCGCATCGCTTTTGCCAAGGGGGCGGGCGCGCATTACCTGCTGCTCGAAGCCCTGGCCAGCGCGGGCCTGTCGATCCGCGACATCGAGCCCGCCTACCTGAGCCCGGCCGACGCGCGCGCCGCCTTCGAGCGCGGGAGCGTGGCGGCCTGGGTGATCTGGGACCCTTTCCTGGCAGCCGTGCAACGCCAGGCCAACGCCCGCATCCTGCGCGACGGCAAGGGCCTGTCGAGTTACCGGCGCTTCTACCTGGCCGCCACGCCCTATGCGCAGCGGCATGCGGACGTGCTGGCGGTGGTCTACGATGAGCTGCGCCGCGCCGGCGAATGGATCAAGCAAAACCCCGCCGTCGCCGCGCAATGGCAAGCACCGCTGATTGGCCTGGACGCACCCACCGTGGAAGCCGCCAACCGCCGCCGGACCTACCAGGTGCAGACCGTGGACGCGGCATCGCTCGACGAGCAGCAGCGCATTGCGGATGCCTTCACCAGCCAGAAGATCCTGCCGCGCAAGGTGGTGGTGGCGGAGTCCCCGGTGTGGCGGCGCGCCTGAGCTTTCGGGACGCCAGCCACTGAAGCTTGCGTCCCGGCCACCGTCAGCCTCAGCTTGCCGCAGCCACCTTGAAGCGCGCCGCCGGCACGCTGCGCGACAGGTTCGGCCCCAGCGCCGCGCGGGCGGCCTCGAAGGCGTCCCAGTCGGCCGCGTCCGGCAGAGACGGCAGCGTCACCACTTCGCCCTGGTCCAGCCCGGACAGGGCCGCGTCGACCAGGTCGTCCGCGCTCATCACCCACCCTTGCGGCAGGCTCTCCACCGGCTTCCCGGCCACATCCCAGAACTCCGTGCGGATCGCGCCGGGCAGCACAGCCTGCACCCGCACCCCCTTGTCCGCCAGCTCGTGCTGGAGCGACTGCGTAAAGGCCAGCACAAAGGCCTTTGATCCGCCGTACACGCCGTTGAGCAGCTCGGGCGCCACCGCCACGATCGACGCAATGTTGATGATCGTCCCCCTGCCGCGGGCCACGAGTCCATGCGCGGCGGCGTAGGTCAGCCGGGTCAGCGCCGTGACATTGAGTGCAATCATCGCCTGCATCTTGGCGGCATCTGACTCGAGCAACGGACCGGCGGCGCCGATGCCCGCATTGTTGACCAGCAATGTGATGCTGGCGTCGGTGCGCAGCAGCGTCTCAAGGCGGCCGACGTCGGCGTCCGCGCCAAGGTCCGCGGTCACGATCTCGACGGAGCGCCCGGTCTCGCTGGTCAGGCGGCCGGCCAGCCTGGCGAGCCGTTCGCGGTTGCGTGCGACCAGGATCAGGTCGTAGCCGCGCCGGGCAAGCCGGTCCGCGTAGACGGCGCCGATCCCCGAGGATGCCCCGGTAATCAAGGCCGTGCCGCGATGCAGCGTGGTTGCTGTGGTTGCTGTGGTTGCTGTGGTTGCTGTGGTTGCTGTGGTTGCTGCCATGTTCGTTCTCCGATGCTGCTGCCGGCCCCATGCCGGCCCTCACGGAACGAAGATTAGGTGCATAATCCAGTGGCATCAATGTCATAGATGCCACCTTTTCCGCCATCGTCGGGATTCGCCATGCTACGTATCGGAATCGTCCTTTATCCTGGGTTCCAGGTCATGAACCTGGGCGTCACCACGGTCCTGGAGTTCGCCAACCGCACCGCCGGCAAGGCCCTCTACGACGTCCGCCTGCTGTCCGAGCATGGCGGCCCGGTAGCCACCTCGGCCGGCTTTTCGGTTACTACCGAGCCATTCGGCGATGAGGCGTTCGATACCCTGCTGGTAGTCGGCGACAACGATATCCAGCCCGCGTCGCCGGGCCTGGTGGCGTTCCTCCGGCAAGCGGCAACTTCCACCCGGCGCGTCTGCGCCACCTGCACCGGCGCGTTCAACCTTGCCGAAGCGGGCCTGCTCGACGGCCGCCGCGCCACCACCCACTGGTTCTATGCGGCCCGGTTGCGGCGTGCCTATCCCGGGGTCAGCGTGGAGGAAGACCGCATTTTCATCATCGACGGGCCCGTGTGGACCTCGGCAGGCATGACCGCCTGCATCGACCTGGCGCTCGCGCTGGTCGAGAAGGATGCCGGCGCCGTGATCGCGCGCCAGGTGGCGCGCAAGCTCGTGGTCTATCACCGCCGCGCCGGCGGGCAATCGCAGTTCTCCGCGCTGCTGGAACTCGAACCCAAATCCGATCGCATCCAGTCCGCCCTCGCCTTTGCCCGGCAAAACCTGCATGAAGGCTTGTCGGTCGAGCAACTGGCCAACGCCGCGAACCTCAGCCCCCGCCAGTTCAGCCGCGCCTTCCGCGAGGAGACCGGGCAAACCCCGGCCAAGGCGGTGGAACACCTGCGCATCGAAGCCGCGCGGCTGATGATGGAGTCCGGCCGGCACCCGGTCGACGTGGTGGCGCGCGAGACCGGTTTCGGCGATCGCGAGCGGATGCGGCGGGCGTTCCTGCGGGCATTCGGGCAGCCGCCGCAGGCGATACGGCGGATGACGAGGGTGGAGGAGGAACCGGCGCAGGCTTGAGGGAAGCGGCGCCCGCGCCCGACGCGGGCGCCCTGCCTTACGCCGCGATCCGCGTTGCTCCCGCCTCGCGCCGCGCCACCAGATCCAGCGCCACATCGACGATCATGTCTTCCTGGCCGCCCACCATGCGGCGCTTGCCCAGTTCCACCAGGATGTCGACGGTCTTCAGCGCATAACGCGCGGCCGCGGCCTCGGCATGGCGCAGGAAGCTGGAATAGACGCCGGCATAGCCCAGCGCCAGCGTCTCGCGATCCACCCGCACCGGGCGGTCCTGCAGCGGGCGCACGATCTCGTCGGCGGCATCCATCAGCGTGTAGAGGTCGCAGCCATGGTGCCAGCCCAGCCTGCTCGCCGCGGCGATGAATACCTCCAGCGGCGCGTTGCCGGCGCCCGCGCCCATGCCGGCCAGGCTGGCGTCGACGCGGTCGCACCCCTCCTCCACGGCGACGATGGAGTTGGCCACGCCCAGGCTCAGGTTGTGGTGCGCGTGCATGCCGGTCTGGGTTTCCGGCTTGAGCACATCCTTGAAGGCGCGGAAGCGGTCGCGCACGTCGTTCATATTGAGCGCGCCGCCGGAATCCACCACATAGACAGTCTGCGCGCCATAGCTTTCCATCAACCTGGCTTGCTGCGCCAGCGCGGCGGGCGTGGTCATGTGGCTCATCATCAGGAAGCCCACCGTGTCCATGCCGAGTTCGCGCGCGTACTCGATATGCTGGCGCGAGACATCGGCCTCGGTACAGTGCGTGGCAACCCGCACCACGCGCGCGCCGGCGTCGTACGCGGCGCGCAGGTCGTGCACGGTGCCCACGCCGGGCAGCAGCAGGGTGGCGACCTTTGCATGGCGTACCGTTTCGGCCGCGGCGGCGATCCATTCGAGATCGGTATGCGCGCCGAAGCCGTAGTTGAAGCTGGAGCCGGCCAGGCCATCGCCGTGCGCGACTTCGATCGAATCCACCCTGGCCGCGTCCAGCGCCGCCGCGATGCGGCGCACGTCGTCCAGGCTGTACTGGTGGCGGATGGCGTGGCTGCCGTCGCGCAGCGTGACATCCGAGATATAGAGTTTCTTCTGCGTGGCTTGCTGGGTCATGTGTTGTCTCCGTGCGCCCGCCGCTTACGCGGCCAGCCGGGTTTCCGCCAGGCGCTCGGCGCAGGCGAGCGCGGCGCTGGTCATGATGTCGAGGTTGCCGGCATAAGCGGGCAGGTAGTGGGCGGCGCCTTCCACTTCGAGGAAAATCGATGTCTTTAGCCCGCTCATCGGCCCCAGCCCCGGGATGTTCAACGGCGCGGACGGATCGATGCGCTCGAACTGCACGCGCTGCTTGAGCCGGTAGCCGGGCACATAGGCCTGCACCGCCTTCGCCATGGCTTCCACGCTGGCTTCCATCGCCGCTTCGTCGGCGTTCTCGGATAGCGTAAACACCGTGTCGCGCATCATCAGCGGCGGCTCCGCCGGGTTCAGCACAATGATGGCCTTGCCGCGCGCCGCGCCGCCTACCGAGCAGATCGCCTGGCTGGTGGTCTCGGTGAACTCATCGATATTGGCGCGCGTGCCCGGCCCGGCCGACCTGCTGGAGATGGACGCGACGATCTCGGCATAGTGCACCTTCGCCACGCGCGATACCGCCGCCACCATCGGGATGGTGGCCTGGCCGCCGCAGGTGACCATATTGATATTGCTGGCGCCGAGCTGCTGGTCCAGGTTGACCACCGGCACAACGTAAGGCCCGATCGCGGCCGGGGTCAGGTCGATCACCTGGATGCCGTGCTGCTGCAGGATCTTGTTGTGGTGCGAATGCGCGCCGGCAGAGGTGGCATCGAAGGCGATGCGGATCTCGCCGAATCCGTCCATCCTCACCAGGCCTTCGATGCCCTCGGCCGTGGTGGGCACGCCCAGCCGCGCGGCCCGGGCCAGGCCGTCCGACGCGGCGTCGATGCCGACCATGGCACCCATCTCCAGATGCCGGCCGTGGCGCATTACCTTGATCATCAGGTCCGTGCCGATGTTGCCCGAACCGATGATGGCTACCTTGTGCTTGCCGGGCGGATGGCTGCCGCCGGCGCCTGCTTTCATGTCCATGTTGTCTCCGTGCCCGGGCAGTCCAGTGCCGCCAGGCATTCCGTATGCCGCTCCCTCAGCGGCCGAGTTCCTTCGCTGTCTTGCCCGCGATGCCAAACTGCGTCTTGGGCACCTCGGTGATCATCACGCGCACGCTCTCGATCGGCGCACCGATCGATTCCACGGCGGCGTCCGTCAGCGCGCTGATCAGGCGGGCCTTTTGTTCTTCGGTCCGGCCTTCGATCAGAAACACTTGCATGATGGGCATGGCTCTTCTCCTGCTGTGTGGGTTGAGTGGGCAATATCGTACAGCGCCACCATCACGCTGGCCTGGCGCATCAGACGAAGCGCATCGATACAGCGCCGAGATGCTGGTAGCGCACCGTGATGTTGTCACCGGCCGCCACCGCGATGGCCTCGGTCACGCCGCCGGTCATGATGAAGACGCCCGCCGGCAGCTCGCGCCCACGCGCACCGAGCATGTTCGCCAGCATGGCCACGCTGCTGGCCGGATGGCCCAGCACCGCCGCGCCGGCCGCCGTGGCGACCACTTCGCCGTTCTTCTCCAGCACCACGCCGAGGTTCTTCAGGTCGATGCCTTGCGCGCTGCAATGCGTGCCGCCCGCCACGAAGCGGGCCGACGAAGTGTTGTCCGCGATCACGCTCTTCAAGTCGAAACGGAAGTTCTCGTAGCGCGAGTCGATCACCTCCACCGCGGGCAGCACGAAATCGGTGGCGGCGAGCACGTCGCCGATATGGCAACCCGGCCCCTTGAGCGGATGCTTGAGGACGAAGGCGATCTCGGCTTCCACCTTGGGATGGATCAGCGATGCGGTATCGATGGCGCCGCCGTCCATGCAGGCGCCGTAGTCGGTCAGGAAGCCGTAGACCGGTTCGGTCACGCCCATCTGGCGCATCTTGGCGAAGGAGGTCAGCCCCATCTTGAGGCCGGCGATGCGGGTGCCGCGCGCTTCCTTGCGTGCCCGGATCGCGTCCTGGATGGCATAGGCGTCATCCCAGTCCATGTCGGGATGGGTGTCGGTGATCTTGCGCACGGGCTCACGATTGAGCTCGGCGTTTTCCAGGTGCTCGGCGAGCTGCTGGATGATGTCTTGGGTGAGTTTCATGGCGATGTCCCGGGCTGCTTATCCAGATCTGGGGTCCGTTCAAATGAAGCGCACACCGGCCGAGCCGATGCCGCCCAGGCTGATGCGAAGCTGGTCGCCGGCCTTGACCGGCACCATCGCGGCGAGCGAGCCGGACAGGATTACCTCGCCCTTCTTCAGCCCGATGCCGAGGCGGCCCAGCGTATTGGCCAGCCACGCCACGGCGTTGGCCGGATGGCCGAGCGCGGCGGCGCCCGCGCCAGTGGCGACGATCTCGCCGTTCTTCTCCAGCGTCATGCCGACCGTGCCGAGATCGAGGCCGCGCGGGTCCACCGCCGCATCGCCCAGCACGAATACGCCCGAGGACGCGTTGTCCGCCACCGTGTCCTGGATGCGGATCTTCCAGTCGCGGATGCGCGAGTCGACGATCTCGAAGCACGGCAGCACGTAGGCGGTGGCGCGCAGCACATCGGCATTGGTCACGCCCGGGCCTTCCAGGTCTTCCYTGAGCACGAAGGCGATCTCGCCTTCGGCCTTGGGCGCGATCAGCGTATCGGCGGCAATGGCCGCGCCATCGGCGTAGACCATGCCGGAGAGCAGGTGCCCGAAGTCCGGCTGGCGCACATCGAGCATGTCCATCACTACCCGGCTGGTCACGCCGATCTTCTTGCCGATCACGTGCTCGCCGGCGTCCAGCCGGTGCTGCACCATGGCGAGCTGGATGCGGTAGGCATCATCGATGGACAGCTCGGGGTAGCTCCCGGTCAGCGGCGCGACGGCCTGCCGCGTGGACAGCGCGTGGTGCAGGCTGGCGCCGATGTCGAGGATTTGTTCGGGTTTCATGGACTGGCTCACAGTTTCACGCACACATTGCGCAGCTCGGTATAGAACTCCAGCGAATGCACCCCGCCCTCGCGGCCGATGCCGGATTGCTTGGCGCCGCCAAAGGCGGTGCGCAGGTCGCGCAGGAACCAGGCGTTGATCCAACAGATGCCGACGTCCAGGGCGCTACCCATGCGGTGGGCGGTGCCCAAGTTGGATGTCCACACCGTGGCGGCCAGGCCGTAAGGCGTGTCGTTGGCAAGGTGGATCACTTCTTCCTCGGTATCGAACGGCGCGATATGGCAGCAGGGGCCGAAGATCTCCTCGCGGATCACGGCCGCATCCTCGGGCAGCCCGGTCCAGATGGTGGGCTGCACCCAGGCGCCTTCGGCCAGCGCGCCGGGCATCTCGGGCACGCCGCCGCCAGTGACCACGGTGGCGCCCGCCTCCGCCGCCTTCTTGTAGTAGGACAGCACCTTGGCGCGATGCTCCAGCGACACCAGCGGGCCCATGTTCACGCCCTCGTCGCCCGGTCGGCCAATGCGCAAGCCCTCGGCCCTGGCCTTGAGCGCCGCGACGAAGCGCTCGAAGATGGGCCGCTGCACGTAGACGCGCTCGGTGCCCAGGCAAACCTGGCCGCTGTTCTCGAAGGCCGAGCGGGTGATGCCGGCGACTGCCTTGTCGAAGTCCGCGTCGGCGAACACGATGCCGGCGTTCTTGCCGCCCAGTTCGAACGAGACGGGGCGCACGCCATTGGCGGCGGCTCTCATGATGGCCTCGCCGGTACGGGTCTCGCCGGTAAACGTGATGCCGTTCACATCCGGGTGCGCGCTCAGGAAGGCCCCGGCGGAATCCGGGCCGAAGCCGTGGACCACGTTATAGACGCCCGGCGGCACACCGGCCTCGTTCATCACTTCGCCYAGCAGCGTGGCGGTGGCGGGGGTTTCCTCGGACGGCTTGACCACGACTGTATTGCCGCATGCCAGCGCCGGGCTGACCTTCCAGGTCATCAGCAGCAGCGGCAGGTTCCACGGGCACACCACACCGATCACGCCGCGCGGCGAGCGCACCGCGTAGTTGATGGCCTCGCCGCCGTCCGGCGTGGCCATGGCGAAGCTCTCGGTCGGCACATTCTTGATCAGGTCGGCGAAGACCTTGAAGTTGGCCGCGCCGCGCGGGATATCGATATGGCTGGCGAGGGACAGCGGCTTGCCCGTGTCGGCGATCTCGGCTTGCAGGAAATCGTCGAAGCGGCGGTTGATGCCGTCCGCTACGGCGTGCAGTATCTCGACACGCCGTGCCACGGTCATCTTGCCCCAAGGGCCTTTCAGCGCTTGCCTTGCCGCTGCGACCGCGGCATCGACCTCGGCCTGCCCGGCTTCGTGCACACGGGCGATCAGGCTGTTGTCGACCGGGTTGCGGTCGTCGAACTGGCGGTTGGTGGCCACCCATTCGCCGTTGATGAAGTTCTTGAACTCTTTCATGTTGTCTCGCTGGTTGCGGCAGCGTGCGCCGCATCTTGCTGGTGATTCGCCTTTCTCCCCTCTCCCGCAAGCGGGAAAGGGGAGAAAACACTTGGCATCGGCCGTGACGCTACGCCGGGAATCAGGTCAATACACTCAGGAACGCATCGTTCAGCTTCCGGTCGTGATAGAAGATCGCCCGGCCCAGTTCGTTGTCGGTCCAGGTGATGGTCGGCTTGTCTGGATAGTGGATATACCCGCCGGAGAAGACCTCATTCCGGTTGCCAGAAGGGTCAAAGAAGTAGATGGTGGCGCCGCGCGTAATGCCATGCCGCGTCGGCYCGATATCGAGCGACACATCCTTCTTGGAAATGATGTCGGCGGCCTTCAGCACCTCGCCCCAGTTGTCCAGGTTGAACGACGCGTGATGGAACTTGTTCTTCTCGGCATGACGAATGAACGCAATGTCATGCGCCTTGTTGGAACAGGTCAGGAAAGCGCCGATCATCATCTTGTCCGGGCCGGCCACCACCTGCTCGGCCAGCGTGAAGCCAAGCACGTCGCGGAACAGCCTGACGGTGCCATCCAGATCGTCGCCATACAGCAAGCAATGATCGAAGCGGCTGGGCGCCATGCCGCGCAGGTCGTCCGGCCACGGGTCCGGGTTGCTGTCGCCGGTCAGGCAGCCCAGCTTGTCCTTGTCGGCGAAGAGCTCGATCGGATGGCCGGTGGGAATGGTGAAACGGAAGCGCACGCCGGTATGCGGATGCTCGCCGGCAGGAATCCACCGGAAATCCGATGCGAGGCCGGACTGCTCCACCTCCCGCGCCAGCCGTTCCAGCGTGCGGCCGCTATCGACGCGGAAACCCATGTAGTCCATGCCCGGGCTGTCGGCCTCGCGCAGCACCACGCTGTGGTGGTCGTGCTCGTCCCAGGCCTTCAGGTAGACGCGCCCTTTGTCGTCGCGCGCGGTTTCGATCAGTCCGAGTACTTCGGTGTAGTGTTTCAGCGCCGGTTCGAGTTCCAGCACGCGCAATGCCACGTGCCCGGGGCGCAATACGCCTGTCAATGCCATGACGGTCTCCTTGATGATGGGGTTATCGGTCCATCTTTTTTATTGCTACGTTTTGCTGCAAGCTTGCTACGTTGATCCCTTCGCTTCCTGTTCATCCCACCGCTCCCGCTGCCGGTCCAGGCAGCGCTGCAGCAGCGCCACCGGCCGCAGGCGGATATCGCTGTCCGGATAGGCCTTGCACGCCAGCACCAGGCCACTGCCCTCCTCCTCGGCCGACAGGCAGGCCCGGCTCATCTTGCCGGTGCGGTAGCGGCCGGCCTCGATGCGCACCTTGCAAACCCCGCAGCCGCCGCCACGGCAGCCGGCGGGTATGCCGCGCTTGCCAAGCGCTTCCATCGCGCGCAACAGGTTCTGCTCCGGCGCGCACGGATAGCGCTGGCCGCTTCCCGCGATCTCCACGGTATGCATGGCGCTCTCTCCTTCAGATCTTGAACAGCGGGCTGCGCGCGCTGTTCTGCGCATCGCCGGCGGAGATGAACTTCTCGGTGTGGATGTCCTCCTCGAACAACCGGCCCTGCATCAGCGTGCGGATGCAGGCTTCGATCATCGGTGGCGGTCCGCACAGGTAGGCCTTGTGCCCCCGGAAGTCAGCGGTGGCGCCATTGGCGTAAAGCCCGTGCAGAACTTCATGCACGTAGCCGCGCGCGCCATCCCAGCCACTGCCGGCCGGTTCGTCGGATAGCGCCGGCACATAGCGGAAATTCGGATGCGCGTCGGCCAGTGCGCGGAACGCCTCGTCGTAGTACAGCTCCGCGCGATTGCGCGCGCCTTGCACCAGCGTGATCGGCAAGGTCTCGCCGGCAGCCAGCATGTCCAGGATCATCGCGCGCGGGCTGGACAGACCGGAACCGCCCGCCAGGAACAGCATCGGCACCTGCGCGGACTTGCGTACGAAGAAACGGCCGTAGGGCGCCGAGAAACCAAGCTCATCGCCAACCGCGAGCTGCTCGTGCAGGTAGGCCGTAGCCTGGCCGCCTTCCACGCGACGCACATGCAGTTCCACCAGGTCGTCACCCGGACGGTTGGCCAGCGAGAAGGCGCGCGGCTGTTCGCAGCCGGGCACCCGCAGGTTGAGGTACTGGCCGGCCTGGAAGGCGGCGGCATTGCCGTCCTTCACGCGCAGCCAGATGCCGCGGATGGTGGGCGTCAGCGCGCGGGTCTCCACCACTTCGGCGCGGTAGTCCGCCAGCGGCAGCCCGAGCGAGTCGGCATCCTCCTCGATGTCGGCCTCGATCACCATGTCGGACTGCGCGGTGGCGCAGCAAGCCAGGCACTGGCCGCCGTCGCGCTCGAAGTCCATCAGGGCGAAGCTGGACGCTTCGCCATGCTCGAACTCGCCCTTCACCACCTGCACCTTGCAGGTGGCGCACAGGCCGTGGCAGCAGGCGTGCGGCAGCCACACACCGTTGCGCAGGCAGGCATCCAGCACGGTCTGGCCGGGCGCGATCGGGATGGTCTGCCCGATCGGTTCAATGGTCAGGGAATACATCTTGTGTCTCCTACTAGCCTACTAGGCTTTCTGATCGTTCCAGCCACGGCGCCGGCTTAGCTGCAACTGCCGTCGATGCCGTCCAGCCCCGGCGTGCGGAAGCGGATTACTGCCTTGTGGCCCAGGCCGTTCTCTTCCAGCGTGCGGTCCAGGTCCGGCTGCCAGGGCGCGTTGCCGCGCAGCCATTCCACGCGGCTCCAGTCGATGCGGGCAAAGTCGGGGTGGTAGCCGTACACGCCGGGTAGCACGTTCTCCACGACATCGCGCAAACGCATCGACGGCGGAAAAGGCAGGCAATGCGGCGCGCAGAACAGCAGGTGGCGGTCCCAGCCGATGTACAGCAGGCGGTTGCCGTGGAACACGGCCTCGCGATCGGCCGGTTCGAACTCGTAGGGGCCAATGGATACGACGGACATGGTGGTCTCCTTATCTTCTGTCTCTTGTCGGTTGCGCGCTCAGGCCGCCGTGTCGGGCACGCCCTTCCAGGTGTTCCAGTTCTTCTGATCCTGCGACCCTTCGAAATCGAGGTTGTCCGCGCCGACGTTGATGCGGTACCACTTGAGCACATCGTCCAGCGAGGCGCCGCCGCAATTGCCCTGGTAGATCTGGTGCACGGGCAGCCAGGCCTGGGCGTACTTCTGCGGCTCGCCGTCGAAGATGTCCTTGCAGCCGTCCGAGCAGAAGTGAAACTGCATGCCGTGGTAGGTGCTCTCGCGGTAGCAGGTCTGGGTGGGATCGTCAGGCTCCGAGAACACCATCGGGATCTGGCAGGTCTGGCACAGCATGGGCAGCGTTCCGTTATAGAAGCGCTCGCCTTCCTGCTGGCGTTCCAGCCAGTAGTCGAGACGCGGCTTGTAGTAGCGCGCGAAGGTGTCGGGATACTTCTCCGTCAGCCAGGCCATTTCGTCCTGCTTGGGCACCCAGGTATGGAAGCCGGCCGCGGCGGCGTAGTTGTAGAAGGTGCCCCAGGCCTCGTGGGTGATGCGGTCCTTGGTCTTGGTGGCCACCTCGTGGTACTTGGGCATGCGCAGGCCGTAGCGCTCCAGGTCCTTGAACAGCGCGCCGCCGGCCTGCTCGAAGTACATCTCCCAGGCTTCGGCCCACGACATCACGCGCTTGGGCAGCATGTAGTCCATCATCATGCCGACCAGCGTGAGCAGGCGGAAACCGCGCCAGAACCATTTGTCCAGCCACTTCTGCAGGATCGGGATATTGTCCGGGTCCTGCTGGCACAGGAACTTCACCACCTCAAGGCCCAGCGTCATATGGCRCGATTCGTCGGACTGCGCGGAGAAGCCGAACGTCACCGTAGCCATATCGCCGTTGTAGGCCGCGCCCGACATGAAGGGCATGAACAGCAGGTTGGTCAGCACATATTCGAAGGAGAACGAGATCGCGGTGATGAACTCGAACGGCCCCGCGCTCATGGCGTCCTCGAAATAGGACTTGGGCACGGACAGGTACCAGACCCGGTCGTGCATGTGCTGCCACTCGCCGAAGCCGTTGAAGTACTTGTTGTAGACCGACAGCGTGTGCATCTGGGTCTGGGCATGGCGCAGCTCGTCGATCGACTGCATCTGCGCCGCGACCCGCGCACCGGCGCCGCGGAAGTGCCGCCCGAGATGGGCGTAGCCGCGGTGCGCCGCGTATTCCAGCGGGGTCACGCCGGTCAGGAACAGGCGCAGCGCATTCAGATAGCGCGGGTCCGAGACGTTGAGGTGGCCATTGTTCTGCACGAAGGAGTCGATGATGGCGTACAGCTTGCGCTCCTTCTCCGACTGGTATTTCCAGTAGGCGTCCATGGTCATGCGGAACGGGTCTTCCCACTTGTCCCAGTCGTGGATCTTGATGCCCTCGTACTTGTCGTAGGGAAAGACCTTGTCCATCGGCTCGTAGGTGGTTTCCCAGCCGAGGTCGCGGGTCATCGTCGCGTATTTTTCCCGCAGGTTCAGCTTCTTGCGTGCGTCCATGGTGTTCTGTCTCCGTTTTTCTTTGCGGTGGGCGGGCCGTCTCAGGCGTTCCAGTGCAGGGTGAAGGCGTCGTCGTCTTCGTCGATGTTTCCCGACAGCGAAATCAGGTTCAGGTGGATCTCCTGCAGGTCCCACTCGCGGCCGAGCTTTTCCGACACCAGTTCGCGCACGATGGTCAGGTGGCCCGGCGCATCGATCTTCACCATGGCGGGAAACTGCGACACCACGGCGTGCGGGTTGGCCTCGGTGATGGCTTCGATGATGGGACGGGTGTCGTCGTTGCTTTGCAGCGCGATATAGACGTTGGCGGTCATGGCGGGCTCCTCAGGCGGCAAGGCCAAGCTTGTTCAGGCGTACGTCGAACTGCTCCAGGCACAGCGCGATCACCTGCTCGCCACCCTCGCCCAGCAAGGTGTCGGCCACCGGCACCAGCGCCTCGGCCACCTGCGTGCGCGCGGCGCGGGCCCAGCCGGACAGCAGCACGCGGTTGGCGTCGGATTCGGCAGCGGCGGTTTGCACCACCGAGTCGACCCAGCGCGCATGCTCTTCACGCCAGTCGTTCATGAACTCGGTCAGCACCGCCAGCCCCGTGCCGCAGCCGCGGACGATGGCGGCGTCGGCGTGCTGGTACACCATCGGGTAAAGCAGGCCGTCGAGCACCAGGTTCTGGGTAACGAAGGTCTCGAACCAGTCCTCGATCACGAAGCTGCGCTCGACCAGCCGGCGCATCGGCTGCCACGCGGCGCTCTCCATCCAGGCCACCTTGGCGCGCTCCAGCGCCACGCCGGTATTGCCGTCGAGCAGCATGCCGATGCGCGTCAGGTACTGGGCAATGCCGAGACGGTCCATCGCGCAGTAGGTGCAGGCCTGCGTGATGGCCGTGCCCCAGCCGTAGTCGGCGCAATAGAAGTTGTTCATGTTGGCGCCCCACTCCACATGGCGCAGCGGCAGCAGGCCGTCGGCCAGGCGGTCCTGCCATTCGGCGGGCAGCGCCTGCAGCAAGCCGCGCTTCTCCACGAAGGCGAAGCTCTTCTCGGTGGCGTCCTGCTGGCGGCCGCGCGCCGTCACGTAAGCGCCGTAGAAGTACTGGCGCGGGTCCTTGAGCGCGTACCAGTCTTTCATCACGATGGCGGTGCGGCGCTTGTCGTAGATCTCGTGCTGCGGATCCCAGGTCGGGCGGTAGTGGAAATTGACCTCCGACTGCACGTCGTAGGTTGCCTCCTGGTAGCGCGAGGCGGGCTTGTCGCCGAAGCGGCGGGCCACGTGGCCGTAGGTCTGGCGCAGCGGCTGGATCTGCTGGGTCTTAATGTCGACTTGCATCGCTTTGGTCTCCTGGGTCTTGCTGTTTTTTATGTGGGGGGAACGGGTGCGCGGGGCTTGGCGTGCTCAGTCGTCCTGGCCGGCCACCGGAGTTTCCGGGGGCAGGAAGCGCACGTGGTTGACGCTGCAAAAAGCCTCGAACATCGGCTCGGGCATGATCAGCTCGACGTTGAGCTCCGGGTCGGACACGCTGAAGKCAAACTGCACGAAGCCTTCCGGCGTGCGACCGCCGACGCGGACGTAGCGGGGCGTGGCTTCAAACAAGGGGACCGACTGGTTGATCATGGCGCTGCTCCTTCGCTTGGCTTGTATGGCCTCTATTGCGAAGAGCGTGCCAGCGGATGCAAATCACGACGGCACAAGGGATCCTGGGAATCTTGCCGGACCGGCTTGCGCGTTTACCCGAAGCGATGCCCGCGCCATAGCTCTATCAATTGATGAAGATGGCGGCGACATTTGATCAATTGATCAAATGTCGCGCCGGGCGGTGGTTTGCGGGGAGTCGGCGGAATCGCGGTAAGGCTGCGGCGCTGCAACAGTGATGGGGGCGGGGGGAGGTTAGAGGTAGGAGGGGGAAGGGATTGCGGGCGCATGCGGCGCAACAACCGGATTGGTCACTTGCTTGGGGTGTGGATTGCTGACTGCATCAAATGATTAAATGGCTTTTGGGTGGTGGGTGGCGCGGTTTGTTTGAGCGGCGTTGGTTTTTGCACCCAACAGCTATACGACATCCCCCTGCGAGGGTGGTCGGTGTTTGTTTGAGCGGCGATGGTTATTGCACCCAAGTGCGTACGACATCCCCCTGCGGGGGACGCCGGTCACTCTTCTTTGCTTCGGCAAAGAAGACTAACGAGAAGAAAGCCGACCCTGCCGGGGGCAGAGCCATCAGGCTCTCGAATATCGATGATTTCGTCGTACAGCCCAGAGTGCCGGCGGGCTTCTGCCGGTACCGGCTTGACTGGCCACGATCCTGCCAGCTTCCGGGATTCGTGGTGAGGCCCCCGGTAGCAGACATCACTTGCTTCAAGCCGTCTGTCGCTCGCGTAGTGGCCGGCCACGAAGTTTCAGGCGGTCCGGTTCCGTCGTGGGCGCGGTGGCACCGGGTGATATGCCCCAGGCCTTCACCACCGCGCCCGCCCCACCACGAAACCATTGGCATGTGGTGTGTCGTGGTGGTCCGTGCCGGTAACGGCAGATGTGGGAATGGTCACCACACACGAGGTCAAGGGCATCACCACGAAACCCATGGATCATGCCATTGCGATGCCCTACAAGCTGGTAACGGCAGATGCCAGCAAAACTGCGGCCGTACGACGAAACCAGCGCCCCTCGCCCCCGCGATTGCTCTGCTCCCGGCAGGGTCGGCTTTCTTCTCGTTAGTCTTCTTTGCCGAAGCAAAGAAGAGTGACCGGCGTCCCCCGCAGGGGGATGTCGTACGCACTTGGGTGCAATAGCCATCGCCGCTCAAACAAACACCGACCAACCCAACCAAATCACCCCCCCTCCCCCCGAATCCCCCTCGTCTTCCACCGATACGCCAACTGCGGCCGCGTAATCCCCAACAACCGCGCCGCCTGACTCATATTACCGTTGGCGCGCTGCATCGCCGCTTCCATCAACACGGTCTCGACATCGCCCAGCGCGAGCTGCTGCTCGGCCATATGGTCAAGCAGCCCGTGCACCGCCGCTTCGCGCAGTTCCGGCAGCGTGCCCCTGACGCCCAGGCGCGGCGCGGTGTCCATCGCCTGCGGCGCGCTGCTGGGCAGGAACAGGTGGTCCGCGGAAATCTGCCCGCCATTGCTGGCCAGGATCACGCCGCGCTCGATCACGTTTTCCAGTTCGCGGACGTTGCCCGGCCAGTCGTAGCGCCTGAGTTCCGCCAACGCGCGGTCGGTGATGCCGACGATCTTCTTGCCGTGGCGCGCGCCGTAGCGGGCAATGAAGCGCTCTACCAGCAGGCGGATATCGTCGAGGCGCTCGCGCAGCGGCGGGATGGTGACGGGATAGACGTTGAGCCGGTAGTACAGGTCCTTGCGGAAAGTCCCCTGCTTCACGGCTTCGGCCAGGTCTACGTTGGTGGCGGCCACCAGCCGTACGTCCACCTTGCGCGGCTCGGCGCCGCCCACCCGCTCCACCTCGCCTTCCTGCAGCACCCGCAGCAGCTTGGACTGCGCCGACGCCGACAACTCGCCCAGTTCGTCCAGGAACAGCGTGCCGCCATGCGCCCGCTCGAAGCGGCCGGGGCGCGACTGGTGGGCGCCGGTGAAGGCGCCCTTCTCCACGCCGAACAGCTCGGCTTCGATCAGTTCATCGGGGATCGCCGCGCAATTGACGGCGATGAAAGGCTTGTCGGCCCGCGCGCTGACCGCGTGCAGCGCTTGCGCGAAGCGCTCTTTGCCGACGCCGGTCTCGCCCAGCAGCAGCACCGTGACATGGCTTGCGGCGGCGCGCTGCAACAGGCCCCAGGCAGCGCGGAACCCGGGCGCGCTGCCCACCAGATCGGCGGGCTTGCCGTTGTTGCGCTGCAGGGCGCGCAGGTGCTCGACCTCGCTTTGCAGCTCCAGGATGGTCTCGATCACCGGGTCGGGCTGGTAGAGCTTTAGCACCTCGGCACCGTCCTCCCACGCTTCCAGCGGCTTGCCGACGATGCGGCAGTGATCGTGGCCGCAGGCGATGCACTCCACCTCGCGGTAGAGGATGGTGCGGCCCATCAGGGCCGAGGTATAGCCCGTGGCGTAGCCGATCTGCATCCAGCAGGCCGGCTCATCGACGATGCCGAACAACTGGCGGTGGACATCGCCTTCGAAGGAGTCTTCCCACAGGAATTCGCCGTCGTAGATGCCGGCGGCGATGTCGATATCCACCTTCACCGGGGTCACGCGCACCACGCCTTCGATGGTGTGCAGGCAGGGCCCGATCTCCAGCAGGCCGAAGTCGCTGTCGCCGGGGCGCAGCTTCTTCGCCAGTTCCGCGTCGCGCATGCCGGAATGGAAGCCCATGCGCATGAACAAGCCCCGCGCGCGCTCCATGCCCATGGTATCCACCAATTCCTTGCGCAACGCGCCCAGCGCGCCGGTGTGGATCAGGATCATGCGCTGCTCGTCCAGCCAGATGGAGCCCTCCTCCATGGCAAAGCGCAGGCGCCGCGCGAGATTGGCCAGGCCATCGCGCATGGTGGCCGAAAACTTGTCGGTTGAACTGCTCATTGTCTCCTCTCTTGGCGGCCTCGAAATCTTGGCGCGCGCGTGCTTTTTCTGGCACTGTATGCACATTATGTGCCATCGGCGCCCTCCGCCCGCGGCAGACGCCTGTCGCGCAGGCGAAATGTCGCCTATGCTTCCTTTACAGGATTCCCCTGCGCTTTCGCACTGCACCACAGACCATGGAAAAAACCGCATTTGTCTTCGCCGGCGGCGGCAGCCTCGGCGCCGTCGAGGCCGGCATGCTGCGCGAGCTGGTGGCGTGGGGCATCAAGCCCGACTTCGTCGTCGGTGCCTCCGCTGGCGCCATCAACGGCGCCTACTATGCCTGCAACCCGCACGTGGCCGGCACTACCCAGCTGGAAACGCTCTGGCGCGGCTTGCGCCGCGCCGAGGTCATGCCGTGGTCGTGGCGCAGCCTGTTCGGCATGTTGCGCGGGCAGCGCGCCCATCTGGTCGACTCCGCCGCCCTGAAGCGCCTGCTGTCCCGCCATTTCGGCGACATGCCGCTGGAGCGCGCCGAACTGCCGCTATATGTAGTCGCCACCGACATGCAGACCGGCGCGGAGGTAGTGCTGTMCTCCGGCAGCCTGGTCCAGTCGGTGCTGGCCAGCGCCGCCATCCCCGGGGTGTTCCCGCCGGTGGCACTGGGCGGGCGGCAACTGATCGACGGCGGCGTGGCCAATAACACGCCGGTCTCCACCGCCATCCGCCTGGGCGCCACGCGCGTGGTGGTGCTGCCCGCGGGCTTTGCCTGCGCGGCGCGGCGCGAACCGCGCGGCCCCATCGACCATGCCTTCAATGCGCTGTCGCTGCTGGTCGCGCGCCAGCTGGTACAGGACCTGGAGCGCTGGGCGGACCACGCGCATATCTCGGTCGTCCCGCCCTTGTGCCCGCTCGACGTCTCTCCGTACGACTACACGCAGTGCGGCACGCTCATCGACCGCGCGGCCGCCGCCACGCTGGCATGGCTCAACGCCGACGGGCTCAGCAGCCGGCATATCCCCGGCGCGCTGCACCCGCATTCGCACGACGAAGCCAACCCGAGTTGCGACTTCGATCCGAACCAGGCGGCGCAGCACGAGCACGGCCAGCACAAGTCCCACGCCGGCCACACCCACGCTTCCGCCTCGCCGTAAGCCGGCTTCCGCATTGGCAAATTGCGTGCACGGCAAATCCCGCGAATGATGCGGGATCTCTACTTCCCGGATGGCAGGCACATGAGCGCAATTCTCGAAGGCATCAAGGTACTCGACCTGACGCGCGTGGTGGCGGGCCCATGGGCCACGCAGAACCTGGCCGACATGGGCGCCACCGTCTACAAGATCGAGAAACCCGGCGACGGCGACGACACCCGCAAGATGGGCCCGTTCCTCACCGACGCGCAAGGCGCGGCCACCAACGACTCCGCCTTCTACCTCGCCTGCAACCGCGGCAAGCAATCGCTCACCATCGATATCTCCAGGCCCGAAGGCGCCGAACTGGTACGGCAACTGGCCGCGCGCTGCGATGTGGTGGTGGAGAATTACAAGGCCGGCAGCCTGAAGAAATACGGGCTCGACTATGAGTCCATCCGCGCGCTGCGCCCCGATGTGATCTATTGCTCAGTCACCGGCTTCGGCCCCGACGGCCCCTACGCCGCCCGCCCGGCCTACGACTTCATCCTGCAGGGCATGGCCGGACTGATGAGCACCTGCGGCCAGCCGGACGGCACCCCCGGCGGCGAGCCGATGCGCACCGCCATCCCCATCACCGACATCCTCACCGGCCTCTACGCCACCGTCGCCCTGATGGGCGCGCTCTATCACCGCCAGGCCACCGGCGAAGGCCAGTACATTGACGCCGCCATGCTCGATGCCTCGGTGGCGGTCAATGGCCACCTGGCGCTGGGCTACCAGATGACCGGCAAGCTGCCCCGGCGCGCCGGCAACACCAACCCGGTGGCCGCGCCCTCCGAAGTGTTCGCGTGCCGCGACGGGCACCTGATCATCGCCTCCGGCAACAACGGGCAGTTTGCCGCGCTGTGCAAGCTGCTTGGCTGTCCGGAACTCGCCGCCGATCCGCGCTTCGCGCAGAACGTCGACCGGGTCGCCAACCGGGAGACCTTGCGCGAAGCGATTGCCGCGCGTGTTGCCGGGCGGGGTTCGGCTGAATTGCTGGATACGCTCGAGCGTGCCGGCGTGCCTGGCGGGCCCATCAATGAGCTCGACGAGGTGTTCGAAGATGCGCAGGTCAGGCATCGCGGGTTGCTGGTGCGGTTGCCGCATGGGCGGGGGGTAGATGCGCCCAGCTTGCGCAGTCCGCTGCGGTTTTCGGCCACGCCGGTGGAAATGCGGTGCCCGCCTATGCTGGGGGAACATACGGAGGGGGCCCTTCGCGCTGAGTTGGGGCTCGGCGAGGCTGAGTTGGGAGGGTTGAGGGAAAGGGGGATTTTGTAGAGAGACTGGTACACCCTGACGGCCCGCTTCGCATCACGTGGGCGGGGAGGCCCTGGCGGGCCTACCCGCCCACGTGGCGGGTGCCTAGCCTTACTTCGGCTGCGCCACTACCCGCAGGTACGGTTTGAGCGTCTTGAATCCTTGCGGGTACTTCTTCTTTGCGTCTTCGTCGGATACGGAGGTGGGGATGATCACATCGTCGCCCGGCTTCCAGTTGACCGGCGTGGCTACCGTGTGTTTTGCGTTGAGCTGCAGGGAATCCAGCAGGCGCAGCACTTCGTCGAAATTGCGGCCCGCGCTCATCGGGTAAACCAGCATTGCCTTGACCTTCTTGTCGGGCCCGATGAGGAAGACCGAGCGCACCGTGGCGTTGTCCACGGCAGTGCGCGGGCCACCACTTGCGTTCGGGTGAATCATGTCGTAGAGCTTGGCGACCGTGAGGTCGACGTCGCCGATCATGGGATAGTTGACAGCGTGGCCCTGCGTTTCCGCGATGTCCTTGACCCAGTTCTGGTGGTCACTGACGGGGTCCACGCTGAGCCCGATGATCTTGGTATTGCGCCGGTCGAATTCCGGCTTGAGGCCGGCCATATAACCCAGTTCGGTAGTACAGACCGGCGTAAAGTCCTTGGGATGGGAGAACAGGATTGCCCATTTGTCCCCGATCCATTCGTGGAAATTTATCTTGCCTTCCGTGGTATCTGCCGTGAAATCGGGGGCTTCGTCACCGATGCGAATCGACATATTCAGTCTCCATGTGATGGGTGGGTGCAAATCTGCGGAAGGCCGACGATAGCGGCTGCATCCCGACGCTACGCTGAGCGTTGCAGGCGTCTAGCCCAGTATAGTGGGCCGTGACGAGAACAAGTATGGAAACAAGCGGCGCAAACGCTGCTCCGGCACAAGGACGCTAGGCGTACTCCCGGATCAGGTCGCGGACCACGGGATACACCTCGGTCCGCCACAATTGCCCGGAGAACAGCTCATAGTGGCCGCACTGCGCCGCCGTGAGCTGCCGCCTGTGGCGCGGCGCGATGCCGCTGCACAAGTCTTGCGCCGCGTGGGTCTGGCCGCGGCCGGAGATGTCGTCCCGCCCGCCCTCCACGGTGAGCAGGCCGATATCGCGCATGTCCCGGGGACGCACGGCGTGGCCCTGCACGCTCCAGTTGCCGCGGGCTAGCCGGAACTCCTGGAACACGATGCGGATGGTATCCAGGTAGAACTCCGCCGCTATGTCGAGCACCGAGTTGTACTCATCGCAAATGCGCCGGTGCGCCGGCGCGTGCTCGGCATCGCGGTGCACCAGGTCAAGGTAGTAGTCCCATTGCGCACCGACCATGCGCGCCGGATGTGCCATCACCAGGCCGGCATGCTGCAGGAAGCTGGGGTACACCTTGCGGCCCGCACCAGCATAGCGGGCCGGCACCGTGCAGATCAGGTTGCTCTCGAACCACGCCAGCGGCTGGCGGGCTGCCAGGCGGTCCACGGCGGTCGGGTTGCGGCGGGCGTCGATCGGGCCGCCCATCAGCACCAGGCTTCTTGGCACCGGCTCGCCTGCGCTGGCCAGCAGCGATGTCGCCGCCAGTGCCGGCACGGTTGCCTGGCAGACGGCAAGCACGTGCAGGCGCTGCCCGCCGATATGCCGGATGAACGCCTGTATCTCGCCGACGCAGTCGTCCAGGCGGAACGGCCCCTCGGCCGCGGGCACGTGACGCGCATCGCGCCAGTCCGTCACATAGACTTCATGAGCGGGCAGCAGCATTTCAACGACTTCTCGCAGCAGCACGGCGTGATGGCCGGCCAGCGGCGCGCACACCAGCACCGCCGGCCGGCGCTCCGGCGCGGCGGCTGCCTCGTGGGCAAAACGCAGCAGCCGGCAAAATGGCCGTTCCAGCACGACCTGCTCGTCCACTGCCGCGACGCGGCCATCCGCGTCGTACGCGGTGACGCCGAAGGCGGGCTTCCCATAGGTCTTGCCCAGCCGGTAGAGATACTCATAGCCCGCAGCAAAGCAAGACGCCCCAGGGACATGGGCGAACGGGCTGCCGGGGTCAGTGAATGCGTTCGTGGCCTGCGCCGCCCACGCTGTCCACGGCTCGATCAGCGAACGCTGGTACTCGATGAACTTGTACAGCATAGGGGGCTGTCAGGAAGAATGCGCTGGAAAGGCTTTCAATATATGCCGGACCGGCGCGGGACACCAACCGCGCGCTTCACCGGCCCATCAGCCAGAGGATGAATGATGCGGCGGCACTGACGAGCAGAGACGTCGCAATCGGAAGGACAAGGTGAAAGTGATGACGATGGATGACGATATCCCCCGGCAAATGGCCGAGGCCAAGGCCGATCCCGAGCCCGTAAAACCGTGGCCAGAGGAGTCCGGCTGCCAACAGGATCAGGACGATGAGAATCAGCTTGCGCGGCATGACTGGCCTCCGCAATGGTTGGTGCACGCTATCGGTGCTGGCTGGCGTATCGTGGGACGGTGCCGCTGATGGGAGGAGAAGGCGCGGTGGCAGGCAAAGGACCCGCAGGCGAAACACTGGCCGTTCCGGGAAGAGGACGGTGCGGCCGGTCATCCTTGCGCCGCGGGCAAGGGGCGGCCCGAGGCAACGAGGCTGCCGCAGAGAAGCAAACAGCACACGGTGACGCAATTCGCCCGGCGTCCTGCCCGGCATCCGACAGGGCCACGCGCTCTTCCTCGCTATCAGGGTCAGGCAGGCCTCAACTCTTCCTCGCCGTCTTCGCAACGAACGGTGTCGGCATGTGCTGGACCGTTTCGCTGCCGCACTTAGGGCAAGGCGGATGGGCCGTCGCGTGTTCCGCGAGATGTTCCGCGTGGTCGAAAACCTGACCGCACTTCTCGCAACGATACTGATAGGTGGGCATGACGCGCCTCCAACCTGTATGGTGCCGGACTCGCTGCCGCTGGTCTGCCAGCGACTTCCGGCAACCTGGGATTTCATTCTAGGACACCGTGCTGGGCAAAACACGGCCTGTCGTTTCGCATGACCGGTACCGCATCAGGCACCCCGGCTTCACATCGCGCTCCTTGCGTGCTTATTATGGAAACATGCGCATGCTTGCTTGCGGCATGACCACGATCGTCGCTCGATCGTCGCTCAGGAGCAGACCATGAAAAAGCCACACAAGGTCGATTCCGGCAAGACGCGGCGAACCGGATTCCCCGATCGTCCGCGACCGGAGCGCCGTCTTCCCGGCATGCCGGATTCCGCCGGAGCCGAAGACTTGTGGGAGAACATCGACGAGACCATTGACGCATTCGCCGGGCAGACGGCAGAACCGATCGATTTCCGCCATGGCCACGAACCGGACGAGGATGACGCACCGGAAGAAGGCATGGACGAGATCACTCGCGCCGCCGAGAGTATTCCCGCGGACACCCCCGCGGACCGCGCGGACCATAGCGCGCAGCGCGAAGAGCACCCGCCTGCGCCGCCCAGCATTGATGACGTGCTTGACAAGGACCTGATTCCCGATCCGGCCGAGGATGCGCCGCACGTCGGCAAGCCGCGCAAGCGCTGAGGGCCACGGCGTTGACGCTTGTGCTATCTTGGAAAAGTGCTGCGTTCATGATTGGAGGAACGCAAGATGTCAGTAATCGCACCGGACGAAAAGGCGGAATTCGTCGCCATCCTGCACCGCCACCGGCTTGACGAAGCAGACTTCCTGCTTCAGGAAGCCGGCACGTCGGATGTCGTTGACGAGGTCTATCCGCTGCAGGGCCATGTCACCATCGTTCGCAAGTCGACGCTCAAGGAGCGGGGCTACCGGATCGGGCATGGCACCGCATGGACCATCGAATTCGAGAAAGACCTGACGCGGGGTTCGTTCGGGTGAGCGGGACCGGAGGCAACCGCGCCCCCTCGAACAAGCAGCCGGTCCTGCGCGCGCCGGCCAACGCGGAAGACCTGCGCGCCATGGGATTGGGTACCTCACCCCGATGGACTCGTCCCCGGAAACGGAGCACGCCATGACTTCAGGCGGATTCGAATCGTTCAAGTCCCACTTGTCCATGTTGCTGCGCGACCTGCCGGCGGGAACCACCGCGGACCTGACCGACGTGGCCGTGGCGTACTGGGACGGTACGTGCATCGTGGGCACCTACCTGCGCGATGGCGGACGGCTGGACGAGGCGTTCGACTTTGACGAGAACGCGTGGGAGAACTGGCACGACGAGTTTGTTGGCTGGCTGGCCGCGCCGACCTTCACGGAACGCGATGAACTGCGGACACGCCTGTCGCRCGCGGTCCGGCACGCCGACGATCCCGCAGGCCCGGACACCAGCGGCGCCTCTCAGGGCTGGCTTCAGGTAGCGTACCGCCAGCAACGCTGAAAGGCCGGCGCCCGCCGCCCGGCACTCCCGCGGGGCGGGCGGCCTCGCCTTTTGCCTCCTCATTTACAATGCGCGAAGTTTTTCGCCTTCTAAATCAGGCTCGGCATCTAACAAGCGAGGTCTTCATGATCATCAAACCGCGCGTGCGTGGCTTTATCTGCGTTACCACCCACCCCACAGGCTGCGAAGCCAACGTCAGGGAACAGATCGACTACGTCACGGCAAAAGGCCCCATCGCCGGCGGCCCGAAGAAAGTGCTGGTGATCGGCGCGTCGACCGGATACGGTCTCGCAGCCCGGATCACCGCCGCATTCGGTGCCGGCGCCGATACGCTCGGTGTCTTCTTCGAACGTCCCGGCACCGACAGCAAGCCGGGCACGGCCGGCTGGTACAACACCGCGGCCTTCCACCGGTTTGCCGCCGACAAAGGGCTGTACGCGAAGGGCATCAATGGCGATGCCTTCTCCGACGAGATCAAGCAGAAGACGATCGATACCATCAAGCGCGATCTCGGCCAGGTCGACCTGGTGATCTACAGCCTCGCCTCGCCGAAACGGACGCACCCGAAGACCGGCGAAGTGTTCAACTCGACGCTGAAGCCGGTTGGCAAGGCGGTCAGCCTGCGCGGCCTCGACACCGACAAGGAAGTGGTCAGGGAGACCATCCTGGAGCCCGCGACGCAAAGCGAGATCGACAACACCGTGGCCGTGATGGGTGGCGAAGACTGGCAGATGTGGATCGACGCGCTACAGGCTGCGGGCGTGCTGGCCGACGGCGCGAAGACAACCGCCTTCACCTACCTGGGCGAGAAGATCACGCACGACATCTACTGGAACGGTTCCATCGGCGCCGCCAAGAAGGACCTGGACCAAAAGGTGCTTGGCCTGCGCGACAAGCTGGCCGCCAGGGGTGGCGACGCGCGCGTCTCGGTGCTGAAGGCCGTGGTCACGCAGGCAAGTTCCGCCATCCCCATGATGCCGCTGTACCTGTCGCTGCTGTTCAAGGTCATGAAGGAACAGGGCACGCATGAAGGCTGCATCGAGCAGGTCTACGGGCTCTACAAGGACAGCCTGTACGGCGATGCGCCGTGCCTGGACCAGGAAGGCCGCCTGCGCGCCGACTACAAGGAACTCGACGCGGAGGTGCAGTCCCGTGTCCAGCAACTCTGGCCCCAGGTCACCAGCGACAACATCTACGCGCTGACGGACTTCACCGGCTACAAGAAGGAATTCCTGCGCCTGTTCGGATTCGAGATGGACGGAGTGGATTACGAGGCCGACGTGAATCCCGACGTGCCAATGCCTGGCCTGGTCTGAGGACTGAAGACTCAGGCCTGAATCACCCGGGGAGCGCCACGCTCCTGCAACAAGGAGCGAAACATGACGATTGTCGGGATGAACCACTTCACGGTACTGACCGCCGCGCTGGAAGACACCGTCCGGTTCTACACCGAGGTGCTTGGCTTCGAAACCGGTGCCCGTCCGCCGTTTGCCTTCCCCGGGGCCTGGCTCTATGCCGCCGGCGCGCCCATCATTCATCTCGTCGCGGTCGATGCACTGCCGGCACCGGCCGCGGGCGTGCTGGATCACATGGCCTTCAGCGCCACGGACCTCCGGCACGTCACCAGCCACCTGCGGCGCCGGGGCATTCCGTTCCACCTCGGTCGGCAGGCGGGCTCCGGCGTCTGGCAGTTGTTCCTGCACGATCCCAACGGCGCGAAGATCGAACTGGATTTCGATCCGCTGGAACCGCAGCCGCCGGAGATGTGATCCGGATCTGGTTACTCCACCTTGATCCCGCCCTTCCTGACCACGCCGGCCCATCTCACCGCTTCATCCTTGATGAATGCCTGGAACTGGTCCGGTGTCCCGCCAACCGGATCGATCCCATATTCGATCAGCCGCGCCTTGATGTCCGGCTGGTGCAACACCGCATCCATTTCGCCCGACAGCTTGTCCAGCACCACCTTTGGCGTCTTTGCCGGCGCCAGCAGCCCGATCCAGCTGCTGGCCGTGACCGCCGGATAGCCCGCCTCCGCCATCGTTGGCACATCGGGCGCAGCCGGCCAGCGCGAGGGACTGGTAATCGCCAGGGCCTTGAGCTTTCCGGCTTTCACCTGCGGCATCATGGTCTGCACGGAATCGAAGATCATCGCCACCTGCCCGGAGAACAGATCGGGCAACGCCGGCGACACGCCCTTGTAAGGCACATGGGTCATCCTCATGCCGACGGCCTGCGAGAACAGCTCGCCGGCCAGGTGCGCGCCGGAGCCGTTGCCGCTGGAGGCAAAGGTCATCTTGTCCGGATGCGCCTTGCCCCAGCTCACCAGTTCCTTCACGCTGCCGGGCGGCAACTGCGCGCTTGAGACCAGCAGCAGCGGGATGCGGCCGATCTGGCTGACGCCGGTCAGGTCCCTGACGGGGTCGAAGCTCATCTTGGGATAGAGGCTGGGATTGATGGAATGGGCGGCCACCACCACCAGCAGCGAGTAACCATCGGGCGCGGACTTGGCCACGTTGTCGGAGCCGATCATGCCGTTGGCGCCGGGGCGGTTTTCCACCACCACGGGCTGGCCCAGGCGTTCGGCCAGCTTCTGCATGACAAGGCGTGTCACCGCGTCGGACACGCCACCCGGCGTGTAGGGCACCACTACGCGCAATGGCTTGGACGGGTAAGGCGCATCGGCGCGTGCCGCGCCGGCGATGCCGCATGCCAGTGCCGCGGCCATCAGGCACGCTGTTAACCGCGGGCCGCGGGGCCGGTTCGTTATCGTGGTTCTTTTCATGTCTCCTCCGTCAGGATGGCATCGGCGCGCCTGGACCTGGCGGCCGACGTTATGCAATGGCAGGCCGGCGTCTACGCCCAGCCTTGCGGCACGGCCAGCGGGAAATCGAGCAGCATCTGCGCGTAGCTCTTGCCCAGCGGATCGGAGCGCAGGCTGGCCACGCCTCCGCCGCCCAGGGCGCGATGCAGCAGGAAGTTGAGGGCGTGCAGGCCCGGCACTTCGAAGCATTCGACTTCGCCTTCAACCAGGTGGGCGAAATACGCGCGCACCGCGGCCGGCGTCAGTTGCTCCCGCAGCAGCGGCAGATAAGCCGGCTGGCGCGCGATCACGCCGATGTTCTCGTCGTCGCCCTTGTCGCCGCTGCGGGCATAGGCCAGCGTGACGAGGGGAACGGTTACGCGTGGCCCTTCGGGCACCGCCAAGTCCGGCCGGGGCGCCAGCGAAGCCGGTACCGACGGCTCACCGACGAGGGCGGCGCAGGCAAGCGTCTCCGCCCGGCCATCCAGTGCGATCTGCATTGGCACTTCCGCCTTGGGCACCAGGAAGGAGAACACCTTGACCACCGGCTGGATATCCACGCGGCCGGCGAAGGACGAGCGGGTGCCCGCGGCCATCGAGGTTCCCGCCGAGGAGCATTCGCGTTGCAGGAAGCGCAGCGCCCTGGCCTGCGCATGGCGCGCGCCGATGCGCAGCACCACTTCGCGGGTCGGCAGCGCGCGCGCATGCGGCCCGTATTGCGATTCGCAGCCGAGCAGTTCCACCACGGTATCGCTGTAGTCCACGAAGCCGCTGGCGGCCAGCATGGCGCGGGTGCGGGCAAGCAGCGCGTGTGCCGTGCTGCGGGCCTTGGCGGGTGCGTCGATGCCGCGGATCGCCATCATCAGGCTGATCTGGTAGCCGTCCTGCCAGGTGCCGTTGGCCTTGTAGCTGGCACCGGGCGGGCGGCCACGCGCGCCGTGCACGCGCACCTGGCCGGGAGCCAGCAGTTCGGCGCGCACCATGCGGAAGTCGCAAGTCACGTCGGGCATCAGGTAGTTGCCGGGGTCGCCCACCTCATACAAGACCTGCTCCRCCACGGCGGCGGGATCGACCAGGCCGCCCGTGTGTTCGGGCTTGGTCAGCACAAAGCTGCCGTCCTCCGCGCAGTCGATCACCGGGTAGCCGATGCGGTCCCAGTCCGGCACGCGCTGCCAGTCGGTGAACAGCCCGCCGGTGGCCTGCGCCCCGCACTCGATCACGTGGCCGGCCAGCGTGCCGGCGGCGAGCCGGTCCCAGTCGTTCCATTGCCAGCCGAACTCGTGGGCCAGCGCACCGACCACCACGGCGCTGTCGACGCAGCGGCCGGTGATGACGATATCGGCGCCCGTCGCCAGCGCGCGGGCAATGCCCTGCGCGCCGGTATAGGCGTTGGCCGACATCAGCTCGGCCGGCGGCGCGGCGCCGGTATACAGGTCGGTAAGTCCCGCTGCGCGCCACCCCTCGAAGGCAGGCAGCACATCATCACCGCTGACCACCGCCACCCTGGGCGTGAGCCCTTGCCGCGCGGCGGCTTCCATCAAGGCATCGCGGCAAGCTTGCGGGTTGAGGCCGCCGGCATTGGCGATCACGCAGATGCCTCGTGCCAGGATCTGGCCGAGGTGCGGCGCCATCGCCGCATGGACGAAATCGGTCGCGTAGCCCAGTGCCGCATCCCTGGCGCGGGCACGCGCCAGGATCGACATGGTGGTTTCGGCCAGGTAGTCGTAGACCAGGTATTGCAGGCCGGGGACCTCCAGCAGTTGCGGCGTGGCGATGGCCGAATCGCCCCAGAAGCCGGAAGCGCCGCCGATGCGAATGGTGCGTGCCGGGTTCGATGTTGCGGGGGCGGCGCTCATGCCCTGGACTCCGTCGCGCCGCCCTCGGGCTCCGCTTCGACGCGCGCCAGCAAGGCACCGGCCCGAGCCTGGCCACCTTCGCGGGCGTGCAGTTCCGCCACCACACCGTCAAATGGCGCGACGATGGCATGCTCCATCTTCATCGCCTCCAGCACCACCAGCACCTGGCCGGCCCGCACCGGCTCGCCGGCCACCGTCTTCACCGCCACGATGCGTGCGGCCAGCGGCGCCAGCAACTCGCCGGCGCTTTCGGCGCCGGCCGCCTCGCGCTTCTTCCGGCGCGGGTCCAGGCGCGCGAAGCGCCATGCGCGGCCGGCGCTGAACAGGTGCACGGCGTCGCCTTCGGTGGCGAATACCAGCGGCAGCGCGGCACCATTGCACTCGACCAGCGCACTGCCCTGCTCCGCATCGGCGCGCAGCACGCGCGCCCGGACGATCTCCGCGGCCGTGCCGCCGCCTTCGCACACGGCTGCCTCCCAGCCGTCGGCCACAGCGCGCAGATCCACGCGCCATTGGCGCTCCCCGGCGCGCAGGCCAAGGCTGCTGCCGTGCGCCACCAGTTCCGGGCGTGCCGTTGCCACCAGCACGCCGCAGGCGGCCAGCGCCGCGCAGGCCACCTGCGTCGCGGCGGGCTGCGCCGCGCACAGCGCGGACTGCATATGCGCGTCGACAAAGCCGGTATGCACCTCGCTGGCGGCGAAGGCTTCGTGTGCCAGGCAGTCGGCCAGGAAGCCCTGGTTGCTGGCCACGCCCAGCAGCACGGTCTGCTCCACCGCGCGCAGCAGCTTGCGGCGTGCTTCTTCGCGGGTGGCGCCGTGGGCGACCAGCTTGGCCACCATCGAATCGTAGTGAACGGGGATTTCGCCGCCTTCCTGCAACGCGTGGTCGACCCGCACATCGTGCCCGGCGCCCGGCGCGCGCCAGCGCAGCACCGGCCCGCCCTGCGGCAGGAAGCCTGCGGCCACGTCCTCGGCGGTCAGCCTGACCTCGATGGCGTGGCCGCTTAGCGCCACCTGGTCCTGCGTGACCGGCAACGRCTCGCCGGCGGCCACGCGCAACTGCCATTCGACCAGGTCGAAACCGGTGATGGCTTCGGTCACCGCATGCTCCACCTG